>USOZ01000322.1 GCA_900556525.1 uncultured Oscillospiraceae bacterium
TCATTTTGGGGACGGGTCTGGAAGTCGAAGGGTTAGTTTTAAGCCCCGTTATCCCCGTGTAGCTTGTTATCAGCTTATTCGTGTTAAGAAGCTGTGTCTCGTTTTTCGTTCCCGTGCGCACGCTGTCAAGGCGCGTGAGCAGAAATTCATCAAAAAAGCTGTATTTTCTAAGCTCGGCAGCCATTTTCGCAATGTCGCGGGCGGTCGAATAATGCTTTTCGTCGTCAAATCCCACGCAGTTCGTGAAATTCGTATTGTCCATTCCGAGTGACTGCGCCTTTTCGTTCATTTTTGCGACAAACTCACTCTCGCTCCCCGCGATATGCTCAGCAAGCATTACGCACGCGTCGTTTGCGCTCGCTATAACCACCGATTTTGCAAGATCGCCTACGCTCATTTCCTCACCTGCCGTCAGCCATATCACCGACCCGTCCATGCTTCCCGCGTGTTCCGAACAAACGGCGGTATCGGAAAAGCTGAGCCGCCCCGAGTCTATTTCCTCCGCAGTCAGCAGCAGCGTCATTATCTTTGTAACGGACGCTATCGGGAGCTTTTCGTCCGCGTTTTCTTCATAAAGCACCTGCCCCGTCTGCTCTTCGACAAGTATCGCGGACTTCGCCGCCGAACAGTCGGGAACTTCTTCCGCGCATACCGAAAACGAACCTACGCCCGCCCGCAGCACCGATAAAATGAACAAAAAAGGTATTATTTTTTTCATGTAAATCATTCCTTTCCCCCATATTATATGTATAGCTTTTCCGCAAAATGTACAAAATAGGTTCAGGAAAATAAGTTTAAGGATGGGGATGGGCGCGATGAAAAGAGAAACGTTTTTTCTCGAGCTGTTCAGGCAGTTCGTTATAATGCTTTACGGCGGGTTTATTTACGGCGCGGTCGAGATCCTTTACCGAGGACATACTCACCCGTCTATGTTTATTTTGGGCGGACTCAGCCTTGTCTGGGTCGGCGGGCTGAACTGTTTTTTTAGGCGGAGGCTGCCGATACCCGTTCAGATGACGATAGGGAGCGTTATCATAACGCTCGGCGAATTTGTCTGTGGAATGATAGTAAACGTCGGGTTCGGTATGCACGTCTGGGATTACAGCAAGCTGCCGTTCAATCTTTACGGTCAGGTCTGCCTGCTTTTTATGGTGATATGGTTCTTTTTCTCGTTTGCCGCGATAAAGACCGAGGATTTTATAAGAGCAAGGCTGCTGCCGTGAAAAAGTTCTCCTGTGGCTTCCGCAGGAGGATTTTTTTTGTATAAAATCGCCCAGAACACGCAAAATATGAACAGAACTTTACTTGGAGGTGTTTTATGAACGAAATGTTTTGTTTTCAATGTCAGCAGACCGCGCACAACACGGGCTGCGAGGGAAAAATCGGCGTATGCGGCAAAAAGGCGGACACCGCGAACTATCAGGACGAGCTTATCGGCGCGCTAATCGGGCTTGCGAGAGCGGCGGAACACGGAAATCCCACCGACCGCACCGATGAACTTATGCTGAAAGGTCTTTTTACGACAATTACGAACGTAAATTTCAACAACGAAACTATTAAAAAGCTGAAAACCGAAATTGAACAGGAAAAGGGACGCGTCAACTCCGAACGCTTTGAGGACTATGACATGAAAAAGCTCTGGAACGAGCATGAGGACGTGCGTTCGCTGAGATCGCTCACGCTTTTCGGCATAAAGGGCATGGCGGCATACGCCTATCACGCGCTTATCCTCGGAAAGTCCGACAAGGAAATAAACAGCTTTTTCTACAAGGCTTTGCGCGCTATAGCCGACGAAAGCGATCCCGACGTTCTTCTTCCTCTTGTGCTTGAAACAGGGCGGGTCAATCTCAAGTGCATGGAAATGCTCGACGCGGCAAATACCGACGCGTTCGGCGACCCTGTTCCGACCGAAGTTCCGCTCACTATTGAAAAAGGTCCGTTCATCGTTGTGAGCGGACATGACCTGCACGATATGAAGCTGCTGCTTGAACAGACAAAGGACAAGGGCGTAAATATCTATACGCACAGCGAAATGCTGCCCGCGCACGGTTATCCCGAACTGAAAAAATATCCTCATCTTAAAGGGAATTTCGGCACGGGCTGGCAAAATCAGCAGTCGGAATTTCACAACATTCCCGCGCCAATTCTTTTCACCACGAACTGCATCATGCCCGTTCGGCAGAGCTACTCCGACCGCGTTTTCACCACATCGATAGTTTCCTACCCCGAAATGGTGCATATCGGCGACGACAAGGATTTCTCGCCCGTTATCAAAAAAGCGATCGAATGCGGCGGATACGACGAGGACAGACACATGACGGGCATGAACGGCGGAAGCACGGTCACAACAGGTTTTGCGCACAACGCGGTTCTTTCAAATGCCGCAAAAATTGTCGAACTCGTCAAAAACGGCAAAATAAAGCACTTTTTCCTCATCGGCGGCTGCGACGGAGCCGCGCCGAGCAGAAGCTATTACACCGATTTCGCCAAGCTGACTCCGCCCGACACAATAATCCTTACGCTCGCCTGCGGAAAATACCGTCTTAACGACCTCGACCTCGGAAACATTGACGGAATTCCGCGTATCCTCGACTGCGGACAATGCAACGACGCATAC
>USOZ01000323.1 GCA_900556525.1 uncultured Oscillospiraceae bacterium
GGATCTCGGAATAGGGAACCTGCTTCGCGAGGAGCGCCGTTCCGTCGGTAAGCTCGTTAAATGCGTCGGTTTTAACAAGGTAAACGGTTGTTCCGAAAAGGTTCGGAGTGCCTCCGCCGACGGTATATATAACTGCCACAATTCCGAAAAAAACGGCTATAATAAGCATAATTCCGCAGATTATCGAAAGCAGCACCTTTTTGATCTTATTTTTTAATTCCAAAAAATTTCTCTCCTCTCTTGACAAATCTAAAAAAATGTGTATAATATTAAGAGTAAGATTTTTAAAAGCGGTTTCAACGCCTTTTATATTTTACCACATTCCGACATTATTTGCAAGCATTTTTTTCGGAAGAATATGCTGGAATAGCTCAGTTGGTAGAGCAGCGCATTCGTAATGCGCAGGTCGCGTGTTCGAGTCACGTTTCCAGCTCCAGCCGAAATCCTCGGCATACATAAAAATCCCGATTGAAAAATCGGGATTTTTTGTTGCCTGTTTATGTGAAAATAAAAATCCCCGCACTGCGGGGACTTTTTTATGCATATATAGGCTTTCTTATGCTCCGAAGAAGCTCAGAAAGTTAAATCCTGTCGGCATGGGGATAGTGAACATATAAACGGTTGCAAATAAGAAGCCTGCAATCGCAATTATTGTCACAAGCATTCTGTTGGGAAGCTTGCGGAACGTTCCGACAATACCGAGCATGAACAATACCACCGAGTAGATCACCGTTACAAGATTGAAAGTGTCGCCCTTTGTATTATCGCTCTGTCCTTCGGCGAGAACGGCTTCGCTTTCGTCAAGCACAGCCTGCGCGTCCGCATAATATGATTCGATGAATTCATCGTTTGCGAAGGGGCTTGTAGTAGCGGCTTCACCGTTTGAAACCCAGTCGATGATTCCGTCTGCGTCAAAATTAAAGTCGTATCCGATAAGCTCTGCCATTTTATTGGTAAGATTATCTGTGCAGATAAATTGAATTTTATATGCGCTTTCGTACATCTGGTCTTCGTTCTGAGTTTGCATAGCATAGAGTATTTCAACCTGATAATCGCTTATCATATTCCAGATCTGCATATCCTGCATAAGCGATTGCGAAGCCTCGTTCCAGCGTGAATTTCCGTCAGCGGCAAGGTTATTGCTCTTTGTGTAGTTTGTTGACATATTCCCGCCGTGGAGCGAGCCTATCCATGATGCCCACGCTGTCGCCAAAGCTGTAATACCGAGAAAAACAGCAATGATTATTTCAAGAATGTCCTCTTTGCTGCGCTTCTGCTTTTTGGTTTCCGCTTCTTCGGTCTGAACCGTTTCATTTACGTTGTTGTCTTCTGACATAATAAAAACCTCCTGTGTATGCTCTGCGACGTGAATTTATGTATAATGCTGTACGGATTTCTTGTGCCTGTACAGTGCTGTCATACGGTAAGCCGCATTGTGAATATAACATTTCAATTATACAGGTATTGCCATAATTTGTCAATACTATGGCTGTAAATTTTCGGCGGATAATAGCCCGCCGTGATTATCGGCAAAAAAACTCCCACAGTCGCACGACCGCAGGAGTTTCGCTTATTTTTTATTACGCCTTTACTTCGGCAAGCTCCGCAGCTTCTTCAGCCTTGATCGCTGCCGCGTTTTCAGCCTGAATTTCGGGAATTGCCGAAAGAACAGGTTCAACATTCTTCTTGCGTATCTTTCTGTCAATATAGTTCTTGGTAATTTTCATAACTATCGGTGAAAGAGCGACTACACCGATAAGGTTAGGAAGCATCATAAGTCCGTTGAATGTATCGGAAATATCCCATGCAATGGACGAGGTCATGATAGCGCCCGATACCATCATAAGTACGAAAATAACCTTATAGACCTTTGCCGCCTTGAGCCCGAACAGATATTCGACAGACTTTGAGCCGTAGTGCGACCAGCCGAGAACCGTCGTGAATGCGAACATCAGCATTGCTATCGCGACGAACATTTCGCCGGGAGCGCCAAACACCTTTTTGAACGCTTCGGCAACGAGAGTTGAACCGTCTGCGCCGGTTATCATGTGACCCGTTTCAAGGTCGATCTGACCCGACGAGAGAACAACGATCGCGGTCATTGTGCAGACAACCATAGTGTCGGCAAATACCTCGAAAATGCCCCACATACCCTGCTGAACAGGTTCTTTTACGTTTGAAGCGGAGTGAACCATTACGGACGAGCCGAGACCCGCTTCGTTTGAGAACACGCCTCGTTTACAGCCCTGAGTGATTACCGTTGAAATCGCAATACCCGTCGCACCGCCTGCAACCGCGTCTATGCCGAATGCAAAGCGGAAGATAGAAGCGAACATTACGCCGACCTTGTCAATGTGAATACAGAAAATAACAAGACAGCCGATTATGTACAGAACAGCCATGAACGGAACGAGCTTTTCTGCAGTCGCGGCAATTCTCTGAAGTCCGCCGAAAATGATAAGTCCGCCTAAGATCATCAGAACGATACCGATAATAAGGGATGTCCACTTTACGTCGCCGAAAGCGTAGCAGTCGCTGAACGAAGAGAAGAACGCGGATTCGCGCCGCGATTCCCAACAGTTTTTGGATGAACAGCGTGCCGACTTCAACCGCGAT
>USOZ01000324.1 GCA_900556525.1 uncultured Oscillospiraceae bacterium
AATAACTGCTGCGTTTCAGGGATTTCTTCTTCCACCAAGATAATTGATTATTGTCCATATAGCACCTCCAAGATGTTATGTTTAGATATATTTATCCTACTATATATAAGTATATCAAAAGTAATGTGTAAAAGTACGGACAATACAGCACACCGCCCGATATTTTTGTAGTCAGAATATATTTTATTGTATGCCATACAATATTTATTGTATTCTACTAAATTCAAATTGTCAATGGCTTTTGGTAAAATGGTTATAAAAGGACGGTGGCGATATGAAAGAGGAATACTACGAAGAATACAGAAGAATCGGTTTGAAAATAAGCTATTACCGCAAGCTGAAAGGGATAACACAGGAACAGCTTGCTGAGCAAATCAACAAGAACACGGCTTTTATAGGTGCGGTAGAAGCTCCGAACGTAAACCGCACAGTATCTCTTGATACCCTGTTTGACATTGCCAAGGCTCTGGATATTCCTGCATATAAGTTTCTTAAGGACGATTGATTTTTTACTGTGCTTGTGGTAAAATTTAGTTGGGTGTTTTTTTCATCTGCCCGATAAATCGGAATTTGTGGAGGAAAATCAATATGAAAACTGCACTGATTGTCATAGATATGCAAAATGACTACCTTTATGAAAAAAGAAAGGATATATTTTCCTACAACACCGCTGAACTTACAGCCGCAGTCAATGAACTTATACACCAATACCAAGATAATTTCTGTGATATTATTTACATACGCCATATTATTCAGAATTTACCAACCAATCGACTTCTGTTTGGTTATTCAATAGCAGGAACGGAGGGTGCCGAACTTTTCAGAGGATTAGACATTGTGTCAGATTATTGTTTTGATAAACTTTTTAGCGATGCGCTTTCAAACAAGAAACTGCGTGAGCTTATTCAGAAAAAAGGATACGAAACACTTCATCTTTGCGGATTGGACGAATGTGGCTGCGTAACTGCAACGGCACTTGGCGCAGCAAAACGGGGAATAAATGCAAAAATTATCAGCAAAGGAACCGCAACGGTGTTTTCTCCTAAAAAAGTTGCCAAAGCCCACGAAAGGCTTAATAAATCAGGTGTTGAATATATTTGATTTCTATCAAAGAAATTCCAATTTGTATCAGTTTAAATCAATGTTATGAAATATCAAATAACTAAAAAATGCGGTGAAGCTGGCTCAGCTTCAAATTCCAGTTTATCGACAATATAAAATACAGATAAAGGCTCAACGAGGAATCCCTCCATTGAGCCTTTGTCATACCTATTTAAACAATATCAATAATTCAAAGTCTTAGCAACAATCCTGTCCGCAGGATTTCCGTCATCGTCCCTGTCCGTGCGGTATGCCAGAACCGCAATTTTCGTTCCGGGGTGAAGCCTTTTGTCAAGCTCGGCAGCTTCGCACTCCACAAGCTCCTCCAAACCGTCCGCCTGTGCTATCCTCACGCCGAAAATGTCAAGCATTCTGCCAGTTCCTTTGAGCATAAAAACCTCTTTTACCTTGCCTTGAATAATCATCTTTTCCATTTTAAATACCTCCGTTATTCGCCCTGCTCAAAGTACAGAGCAAGGGCCTTTTCTATTATCTCGTTCGCTTCCTTTTTGGAATAACTGCTTAAATACCTCTTGTATGTTGCGGTGGGGAGCGTTATCTTTTCTCCCTTGTCCTTTGGCTTTTCGTCCGAATCGTACTCACCGTTCAGCACATCGGTTATCAGCTCATCGGTGACTATCGTGTAAGATGATGCTATCTCACGGAGCTGTTTCGCCATTTTCATATCAATGACAGTAACATCTTTTTCGGTCATAACCTTGTACACATTTCTCTGCTGTTCCTCTGTAAGATATGAAAGGTCAACGGCAGAACGGACCTTTATATTTCCACGGTCAACAAGCACCTTGAACTCGTTTATCAGCTTGTCTATGCGGAGAAGCCTTGCCACCGTTGCGGAGCTTATGCCGTATTCCTCTGCTGTTGCATCTCTCGTTGTAAGATGTTCCGGTGGAACATCTTCGGGACGGTGCTTACCGTTCTCGATGAAATACAGCTCGTCACATATGTCCTTTCGTTTTCGCTCGTCAAACAGCTTGTTGTACCTGAGTGCAACCGCAAACGCCTGTTCGGATATTTTCAGATCGGAAAAGCCTCGCTGAATAAGATTTGTTTCCACAACAAATATTTCAGCATCTTCATCGGATAAATTCACCTTTACAACAGCAGGCACATTTTCAAGTCCTGCCTGTCCTGCGGCATACACTCTGTTATGCCCCGACAAAATCTCATATTTTCCTCCGTTTGCTGTGCGAACGATTATCGGAGTAATCACGCCGTTTTTCTTGATGCTCTGAATCATATCCTCCAAACGCTCGCCATCATAAAGAGTGAATCTGTGATTATGATACGGTATCAGCTTGTCTATCGCAATGCTCGTTATCCCCTGTTCGGAAGTAAAGTCCAGACCGTCCGTTACGCCGAATTTGCTTGTTACATTTCTTGCCACAATAAAAACTCCTTTCATAAATGTTCCAGTGGAACATCAACCTATAAGCTCATCTGCAAGCCTGTTGTAGTCCTCGGCAGCCGTGCAT
>USOZ01000325.1 GCA_900556525.1 uncultured Oscillospiraceae bacterium
GCTGAGCTGGTCTAAGGCGCACGATTGGAAATCGTGTAACGGCTAATACCCGTTCAAGGGTTCGAATCCCTTTCTGTCCGCCATGAAAACACCGTAATTTTGATAGAATTACGGTGTTTTTTTATGCCCTAAAGACCGCAGATTTAACCGCCTGCGGTCTTTTGCTGTACGCTTGACAAAAGAAAATCTTTGCGCTATAATTACACCGTAATCAATTACAGCGTAATTATAGCAGCGAGGTGAAAATATGGCACTCAGAGAGCACGCTCTTGATGATAAGATCATCGCAGCCGCACGGGAGGAATTTTCGGAGAAAGGCTATTCCGGTGCATCACTTAGGAAAATTGCTGAGAAAGCGGGTGCAACTGTCGGCGCGATTCAAACACGCTACAAGTCAAAGGACGACCTGTTCGGATGTCTGCTGAAATCGTTTCTTAGCGAAATTGAAGAACTGTTTCAAAATACCAGATCGGAGTATTATTCGAACGCAAGCGCAGACTTGCTAAATGAGCTTAAAATCTCAATGCAGCACGAATCCGCAGCGATCCTGCGCCTGATCTTTGACCATTACGAAGAAGCAGTGCTGCTTCTGTGCCGCAGTGCGGGAAGCAGCTTTGAGCATTACTTTGACGGGCTTGTGCAATGATCTTGCATACAGTGGTTATACGAAGATTTTTGTCTATGGTTTTATTGGTGCTTAGTATTCGAAACTGCAAATAAATCACGGGATGACAAGTGATATGAAATACAACGGTTTTTATTTTTGGATGTTCAAAAGTTCTATGAAAAAGGTTCTGGCAGAAAAATACGGCAAGGCGTATGCTGCGATTACTTTATCACGGGAAACAAAGAGTAATTTAGTGAATCGCTGTTACATGAATGCACTTTAATGCGGCAACAGAAAATATTGCCCGCCTTAAACAATTTTATCAAAAATGCAGCTCTCCGCTGCCAATATCGCGTCAAATTTCTTATATTAAAGCATTATGCCCCGCATAAACCGGTCGATTATGCGGGGCTTTTCATATGCTGATTTTGCCGCTTTAAACGTTATACCGTTAATATTTGTTTCCGATTCGTGATATACTGGTGATAACGTCTATCGGGAGTGATTTTATGAACGTATCTCAGGCAGTTGCAAAACGAATCCTTGAACTTTGCAAGGCAAACGGTATAACCGTAAACAAACTAAGCACAATTTCTGCGGTAACGCAGTCCACAGTGAACGACATTGTAAGCGGAAAAGCGAAAAATGTCGGCATAATTACGATAAAAAAGCTGTGCGACGGGCTTCAGATTTCCCTCGTCGAATTTTTCGATACGCCCTATTTCGCCGAGCTTGAGCAGGAAATTTTCTAAGGGAATCGCTGAACAAATCGCGGCACGTATCTTGCTTGCACGATTTGATCAGCACTTCCCTAAGACAGAAACTTCCCCTTCCCATTTTTTCGGCAGTACGCGAGCAGATCCTCGCTAAAACCTTCCCCTTGCTCATGGACAGTGATTTCCCAGCCTTCTACGGATCGAACGAACCAACTCCGCTCCGTAAGCGTCCACACAGCCGCCCAGATATTACCCCAGCTCATCATTTCGCTGCCAAAAGTGAATTTTACGTTGCCGCCGCTTTCCTCGACCGAAAATGGGCGGCATTTTTCAAATATTTTTTCAATTTTTTTGCGGAATTTGTCGGTGTTATTTTTGAACAAAAAATCCATTTCAAGCACGTCGTCGCCCCTCTTTCAATAAAAACTCATATCTGACGTTAAAATACTGTATGCAATATATCTTTTGATTTAAAGTATATACTATAAAACAACGTTTGTCAAGCGTTTTGAGAGATATTTATTAAAAAATTTATTTTTTTCTTCATATTGCAAATTTCGCTTTAATGTGATATAATAAAAGCATACAATATTATGCCTATGAGAGGTGAGCGAAAATGGCAGACGAAAAACGCCCTGTACCCGATTATCTTTACGGAAAATACAGCAATTATCAGCGAGTTCAGACAAATAAATACAACAAATCAAATTATAAGACAATCACAATACGTTTCAGAGCCTGCGACGGAGAATGTCCTACGCGCGACGTGATTCAGCTCGCCGCGGAGCTTTCGGGCGAAAGTCTTAACAGCTTTTGCGAACGCGTGCTTAAAGAAAAATCCTACGAGATACTGCTTGAGCACAGAAAGATTGAAATTGACTGATCGTAGTTAAAAATGTATAAAAACCCCTCCGTCGAAATTGTTCCGAGCGGAGGGGTTTTGGGAAGCGCTGATTAAATCTGCATACCCGATTTATTCAGCGCTTCCCTTGTCTTTACTTTGCGAGAATGTTATAAATGAGCTGTAATGCCTGACCTCTGGTTATCTTCGCTGAGGGATTGAACTTACCGTCCTTGCCGCTCATAAATCCGAGAGCGTCCGCAACAGCAATGTAACCTGCATATTTGTTGCCTTCCTTTACGTCGCGGTATGACGTTTTGAAAATCGGAAGCGACGCAACGTTTTCATCAAGATAGCGGGAAGTCAGCATCTTTGCCGCAAACTGGCGGGAACAAGAAAGTAGTT
>USOZ01000326.1 GCA_900556525.1 uncultured Oscillospiraceae bacterium
AAAAAGATGCGTCATTAGGCTTAGTGTCAACACGACCTAATTGGCGCTTAGTATTATTCTGCTTTAACGGGTTCAGCCGAAACGATTTCCAGCTTTTCAGCCTTGCGCTTCACCTCGTCTACCGCGAACTGCGTTCCGTCAAATATTTCGCCGTTTTCGTCAAACAAAACGAAGCAAAGTCTGTCTGCGGGAATTTCGACCGTGTTTCCGAAAGCGTCGGTGACTTTGGCGGTGCTGCCGCTGCGTTCAACGTTCGCGCCCGAAGCGCTCACTTCGGAATAGCTGTCCGAGGGGGATTCATATTCGGCGCGCAGACCTGTCCCCGCATAGTCGGCGGCGCGCAGTATCGCGGGAGTAAATCCCGGGTAGCTGTCGGTCGTTGAAACGATCGCATAGCCGCAGCCCGATTTTTTGAGTTGGATAAGATAAGTGTATATATCGGCGTTTGTATAGAGGTTATCAATGTTCTTTTCGGGGGTGTTGTAGCCGTCTATCGCGCTTTCAACCTCCGGGAAAAGCGTCATGTACGGGCATACACCGTGGAAGTTCAGCGCAAATCCGAAGCAGTTATAGACAAACATTCCGACGGTGATCCCGACCGTGATAAGGAACGCGTTGTCCTTTTTATCCTCGGCTTTCTTTTTGGAATATCCCGGCATAGTCTTATCAACAACGACCTTATTTTCCGCTTTCTGAGCCTTTTCATTGAAATAGCTCGTTATAGACGGGATAGTGAACAGCGAGAAAATGAAAATGAACATTGAGAAACGTTCGATGATGAATGCGTAGATGATAAAGCTCCAGACAGAGGTATTTATAAGGGTGAGCTGTAGGAGCATATCCGCTTCGGGACGCTCTTTCCAGCCGCAGAAGTACGCCGTCATAACGACCGCAAGCAGCACGGCGGGCATTATAAGATAGTGTATACCAAAGCCCGTTTCAAACCATATCGTACCGATATAGCTTGTGTAGTCCTTACCCGCTACAGCCGAAACGACCTGAGCGAGAAGGTGCAGCGGATTTGCGCCCGCAGCTTTCATAATAAGGCAGGCGGCAAGCGCGCCGACGGAAACCGAACCGTAGATGATGAGATATTTTTTCGTCGGCTTTATGAGCGAGAGCAGGTAGAAAGGGATAAAAACTGCCGCCGTGTAGTGGAACAAAACGGCGATAATGCCCAGAATAAGCACAGGCACTATCTTGCGGCGCTTCATGAAGCCGTAGGCGAGAATGATGACCGAAACGGCAAGGCTCTGACGGATAAAGCTGAGCGAAGTATAGAAAAACGTGAAGCAGAGATATACCGCGACGGAAAGCCAGACGTTGTCGCTGTATTTTCGTATCGCGAACGCTACGGGCGCGAGGATAAGCACGGCGTAGATCGCGTACATTACCTCGGGGCTTTGCGTAACGCAGGCGATGAGCTTAGTCAGCAGGGCAAAAAGCGGCTCGTATTTTCCCGAGAAAACGCCGTCCCAGCCCGTTGATGAAATTTCGTTGAATATGCGTATATAGCTGAAATAGTCGTTGCCCATTCCGTAGCGAAAAACCGATACAAAATAAAGCAGGACGAACATGACCGCAACATAAACGGTCTTTTTTACGGGCGTCGGGTCTTTTTTCAGCAGGATAAGCCCGAGGATCACCGCAACTGCAAATAAAATAATATAAATTGCCATCTGACAGTTCCTTTCATGCAAGCGTAGTCTAATTAGTGCTATTATATCACAAGTAGGCGGGAAAATCAATGTATATCCGAGCGTTCGCGTCAAGACGGGCGCTTTTTTCGTCGTAATGCACTAAAATTTGTTGGACGGCAGATGAAAATTGCCTGTATTTTTTCGGAAAAATTGTCCGCAAACGGCGAAAAGTATTGATTTTCCATGCGAAAAATGATATACTAAAATATAATATTCTAAATTAAAGGTGGAGGGAAGCGGAATGGAACTCATTGAGGTCGGCTATGGCAACCGCGTAAACAGCGAGCGCATAGTCGCGGTTATAAACGCGGACTCTGCGCCCGCGAAGCGCCTTATTTCCGCCGCAAAGGACAAGTTCACGGCGATCGACGCTACCTGCGGAAAGCGCACAAAGACTGTCATTGTCATGGACAGCGGGCATATCGTACTTTCGGCGAAAGGACCAACATTCGCCGCGCCCTCGACCTCGATTTTAAGTATAACGTCCTTCCCTGCGGCGAGCATATCCTCGACCGCCTTTTTCGGCGTTCCGTAATAGTTCCCGCAGTACTGAGTGTATTCGAGCAGCTCGCCGTCCGCTATCATTTTTTCAAACTGCTCACGCGTTCTGAAATGATAACTTACGCCGTCGGTCTCCCCGGGGCGCATAGAGCGCGACGTTGCGGAAACCGAGTAAAAAAGATTGCCGTTTGCGGCGAGCGCCTCCCCAAGTATAGTATCCTTTCCACAGCCCGCAGGCGCAGATACAACAATAAGTATTCCCTTATCCATTTTCAGTTTCCTTTCCGCGGCTGTCAGCTCCGCAAACGTTCTCGGGTCCTTTCGCCGAAAGTACGATATGCCCGCTGTCCA
>USOZ01000327.1 GCA_900556525.1 uncultured Oscillospiraceae bacterium
GAGGGATTGAAAGCCGCCGTGGCAGCAAAACAGCACAGATTTATGCGATCTGCGCTGTTTGGGATTATCATTCAGCCGTCTTTTCCTCGGCAGCAGCCTGTTGTTCCTGCTGCATCTGCGAGTAGTATTCGGCAAAGTCTTTCTGCTCGTAATCTGCGGGGATTTCAAATTTGCTGTCGTCCGCCGTGTTCTCAAGCTTCAAAATCTCGCTTATCTGCTCGCCTGCGCGAACAAATCTGATTTCCTCGGTATTTTCATCATAGTAGAAATTCGAGGGCGTGCCGTCCTGCTGATAAATGATTTCGTGCTTGTATGTCACGCCGTTAAGATCCTCGTAATCATCAACGAATGAGCATTTTTCAACATCGCTGAGCTTGATTTTGATAAGATAATCGGAAACGAGCGATTTCGCCGAATCTTCGCTGTAATCGGTGTAATAAACGATTTTCGCGCTGTCGTCTATCTGATACGCCTTTCCGTCGATGTAAATGACGCGGGTCGTATTGCCCTGTGAGTCGGCAGCAATTGTTGCCAGAGTATGATCGTCGCGGATATATATGCCGCTTGTCCCGAGCAGCTCGCCATTTTGGGTTATTTTCGTTTCCATTGTAAGCGGAATACTCATGCGCTTTTCCATAAATTTCACATAAAGCGGGACTTCATTCCGCAGATAATCAAGAGCCTCCTGTGTTGTGTCCTCTTCTTCGGGAGTTCCGTAAACAACTTCCGTTACCTTGTGCGTTTCGCCTGTTCCGGTCGTCTTAGGCTCTTCTTTTTCATTGCTGCAGCCCGCCGCCGATATGATGAGCGCCGCTGTGCAAAGTGCGGCAATTACCTTTTTCATAATAGATCCTTTCTTTTTATACTCAGCACCAATTAAAAGCTATACAAAAAATCGAGTATAATCTTTGCATATATGGATCATACGAGTTTTTGTCTATGGTTTTATTGGTGCTTAGTATTGCACTATGAACAGTGCGTTTTTATTGTATTTCCGTACATATAAGAAGTCCGCAGCCGTTCTCTCATAGTTTCATCAGTAATCTGAAAATTCCGTGAAAAAACACCGCCGGAGTTTTCCCGACGGCGTTGTTCTTTATTTTCAGAAAATTATTCAACTGCGGCAGACATTTCCTGAATTGTGTAATCTTCGGAAATGTTAAAAAGTTCCTCGACATAACCATTGAAATAATCAAGCACCTTTACTGTCTGACCGTTTGTGGACATATATTCAGTGCGGTTTGTTTCAGCGTTGTAATAAGCCTTGAGTGTAGTCGTTCCGTCGGTAATGTCCTCTGTGTTATAAACCGCTCCGTACAGTTCTTCGGTTCCTGTTGTAACTTCGAGAGCGTCTGTGTTGAGCGCCGCCGCAGCGGACGCGGAAGCAGCAATGGTGTCGTTCCATGTCTGCTCATCAAGAGTGTAATAAACTATAGCCTTTGTTTCATCGCTTATAATATAGTAATTATAATCGCTCATAACAATTCTTGTTGCAGCGCCGTTCTGAGAAATGTTCATAGCGATTTTATCTCTCGCAGCCATTGAGAGCTGTGTTTCGGAAGCAACATTTCCTTCTTCATCAAGTATGCCAAGCGTTACTGTAAAAGGAATAGTGTTGATAGCTCTTATGTATTCAGCGTAAAGAGGCGCTTTTTCCGCAATAGCGTTAATGTACGATTCATCGACAACAGCTTCACCCTCAGCGACCTGAACAGGAGCTTCTTCAACGTCGGCACCGTCATCTTCAACAACATCTTCATCAACGTCTGACGGATCAGCTTCATCTACAGCTTCTGTGTCTGCGGTGTCTTCAGCAGCAGTATCTTCAGCAACGGCAGCAGCAGTTGTCGTTGTAGTTTCAGCGGACTCATTCTTATTGCAGCCTGCAACAGCAACAATAAGTGCAGCCGCAATGATCATAGATAAAATTTTCTTCATAATAATTGCCTTTCCAATAGCTTTTTTATTGCGGCGAATTGACCGACGCAACGCATTAACTATACCGCATTATTACGCAAAAGTCAATATAAAACGGATTTTTCGGTTATTTTTTTAACCGTTTCTCGGCACGCTGCACAAAGCGCAGGCATTTTACAGGTCGGTTTTTTCTCTATCGGATATTTCTTGTGGTAATTCATGAAGCTGTGCAATATGTGAGCCTGCGCGGCGCGCCGCATACGGCTTCGCCGTATGCGAGATGAGTGTCAAGCAAAGCGGTCGTGCGGCTTTTTAGGGAGTTCTGAACTGCGCTCCCGTAGGTTATATTTTCAACAAATTCGCCGTCCATAACGTCGAAATGGAGATATTCAATGCCGTTTTCGGCAATCGCTGCGGCGCTTTCGCCGAGCCGCGAAAGGTCGGAATTAAGAACCGAGGCTGAAATTTTTACGGGGAGCATAGAAGTTGTCCTTTCTCTTTATCGCATAACAATACATTATAATCATGCCGCAAACCCCCCGCCGCTCTGATCGATCTGATCCATTCGCTCGGAGTGAGAGCAGGCGTCGCGCTAAAGCCGGAGCAGG
>USOZ01000328.1 GCA_900556525.1 uncultured Oscillospiraceae bacterium
CCGAAAAGCGGGAATCTGTACTGTCTGCGGAAAGGCGGCGTTATGCCGCGTGGGGTAAAAATCGGGAAATTGAAAGCCGCCGCTTGACAAAAATAACTTAGTGTGTTAAGCTGAAATATAATTGTAAAAAAGAGGTATCACGAATGTTTTTCACAAGCGTCACGGACGAGAACCGCGATATTTTCCACGAGCTTATGCAAAAGTACGCAAAAGAACTCGACGAACACCAAAACCGCAATACCGACCCGCAAATGCTGAGAAAATGGACGGACAGGATAATTGAAAAACAGTCCGAGCGCGGCAAGTATCTCAACTTGTGCTATTCCGACGGGACTGTTGTCGGCTTCCTGTTTGGCAGGATCGACCTTCCCGACGATAAAGGCTTTTTCAAAGAGGGTCGGGGCTGCGTAGTGGAATTTTATGTGCTTCCCGAGCACAGAAGAAAAGGCTATGGCAAAGAAATGTTCCTGCATTTGCAGAATATGTTCAGGCAAGACGGCGCAAAGGCAATATATCTTACCGCCGACCC
This sequence comes from uncultured Oscillospiraceae bacterium, assembly GCA_900556525.1. Taxonomy (GTDB): domain Bacteria; phylum Bacillota; class Clostridia; order Oscillospirales; family Ruminococcaceae; genus Ruminiclostridium_E. The sequence goes on from USOZ01000328.1 coordinate 530, forward strand.
GATTACGGGAAAACCGTTCTGGGAAGCCTTGGGCTTTATCGGGACAGGGGAAATATCCCCCGAAAACGGTCAGGAAATATACGAAAAGCGCATCTGAAATTCCCTAAATTTCCCCGCAGTTCCCGCAGCGCGAACAGCCGTTGCAGAACAGTCTGCTCCCGCATTGCTCGCAGTGCTTGCCGAAAAACGGTGAATAGAGAAATTCGGGAGGGATTATCGTCCCGCATTCGTCAGTAAGAATGAAATTTATCGGCTTACCGCTGAAGCTCATGCCCGATTTTTTCGCCATACGCGACTGTAGCCCTTTATCGGGCATACGGTAGGTTTTCCCGTCCTTTACGAAAACCGTTCCCGTTTCAAAAAAGCTGAAAGTAACGTTCGCTGCGACACATTCCGCACGCAGCGCTTTTACCCAGTCGAAATTGCACGGCCTTGCCCCGTCGTAATTTTCACCTCCGCAGATGACCTGTTCGATCTGCCCCGTTTTCAGATATTTTTCTATCGAAACTGCTCCGATAAACGGAGCGCACATAACGCCCTTGTGTTTGAACGGCAATGAAAGCATTATCGGGATACGCTCGTCCGCCCGCCGCTGATTTTCGCAAGTGACGTTAAAAAACACATTCTCCCAGCCGCTCCCCCACCCCTTGGGCAGACATTCTTCGACGCGCTGCGGGCGCTTCGTGAGCAGGAAAAATTTCACGTCGCCACGAATTTTCATTATCTCCCACGCCTCCGCGCGCCATTCGTCCGCCTCTGGCAGGAAAAAGTCGGAGGTCATGCACACGCGCAGCATTTCCCCGCTCTTGACCTTGTAATTTCCGCGCCTGTCGCGGTGAAGCGGATAGTCGAAACCCGCTTTTGTGCGGAAAATATGCGAACCGTCCATGTCGCGCTGACGGTCGAGAAAGTACATATAACAGTTGTCACAGCCCTCGCTTATTTTTTTGCAGCCGTGCCACGGATTCCAGATGTCGTGCATATTTTCACCTCTTTTTTCTTTTTATTTTAACACATTTCACTCCGCAGTGCAATACGTTTTTCGGGCATGGACAAATGCGGCGAAAGGTGCTATAATAAATGTATCACTTCTGAGGAGATGAAAACGTATGTCGGAACAAATAAGCGCGGAAAAAAGCCTGCACACCGAGTTCAGCCGCACGATACTGAAGCCTTTCCACAAGGCGGTTCGGGAATTCGGGTTGATTGAGAGCGGTGACAAGATCGCCGTCTGCATTTCCGGAGGAAAAGATTCCATGCTGCTTGCAAAGCTCGTACAGGACTTGCAAAATCACAGCGGAATAGACTTTGAAGCGATATTTATGTCAATGGACCCCGGGTACAGTCCCAAAAATCGCGAAAAACTGCTCGAAAACGCGGAAAAACTCGGCGTTCCGCTCGAATTGTTCGACACGGAGATCTTTCGCCGAGTTGAACTTGAAGAAAAAAATCCCTGCTTTTTATGCGCGACCCTGCGCAGGACGCAGCTTTATACTCGCGCGAAGCTGCTGGGCTGCAACAAAATCGCGCTCGGGCACCATTTCGACGACGTTATCGAAACGACGCTCATGGGAATGATTTACGGCGGACAAATGCAGACCATGCTGCCGCGCAGAAAAAGCCACCATTGCGTTTTCCCCCCGAAATCGTCGAGAAAGCTGTGCAGACCCCGTTCGTCTTTATATGAAAAAAGATTTTTCGTGCTGACGTTCTGAGCGCTTCGAAAAATGTTCATTTCAATTTGCGGATTCAGTTTTTTTAACTGCGAAATGAGCCGTTTTATTTCCGCGCGCTTGGACTCGGTCTGATTATCGGCGCGCCGCTCGGTCACGCGGCAGGCACAGCGCAGAAAGCTAAGCCCGTTCGCTTCCGCCCAGCGGATTATCTCGCTTTCGCGGACGTAATAAAGCGGACGGATTATTTCCATTTTTTCAAAGCTGTCGCTTTTTCTGCGCGGCAGCATGGTCTGCATTTGTCCGCCGTAAATCATTCC
>USOZ01000329.1 GCA_900556525.1 uncultured Oscillospiraceae bacterium
CACTGCGCCCACTTATAATCCTATTCGACAACAACTGCGTTCCTCGCGGCGGTCTACGCCGACAGCAGCGCCTGCTCTTCCGCAAAACAGCAGAAATACCACGATTTCGCTAAAAAACAGGTCGATTACGCTCTCGGAAGCTCGGGAAGAAGCTACGTTATCGGCTACGGCGAGAACAGCCCCAAAAATCCGCATCACCGCACGGCTCACGGAGCATACTCCAACAATATCGGTGAACCCGCGCAGACGAAGCACATTCTTTTTGGCGCGCTTGTCGGCGGACCCGACAGCAACGATAATTATACCGACGACCGTAACAATTATATCAATAACGAGGTCGCGTGCGATTATAACGCGGGCTTTACGGGAGCGCTTGCAAAAATGTACAAATTCTACGGCGGAAAAACGCTGGTGAATTTCGGCGCGGTCGAAAATGTTCCCGACGACGAGCTTTATTCCGAAGCGACAGTCAATGTCAGCGGCGACGATTTTATTGAAATAAAGGCGTTTGTCTATAATAAAACGTCAACTCCCGCGCGTGTCGCGGATAACCTCAAGCTCTGCTATTTCTTTGACCTCAGCGAGGTTTACGCCGCGGGCGGAACTGCCGACGATATTGTCGTTTCAACGAACTATATGCAGGGCGGTTCGGCAAGCGGAGTGAACTGCTGGAATAAGGAAAAAAATCTGTACTATGTTGCGATAGACTTTACGGGCGTGGATATTTTCCCCGGAAGTCAGGACAGCTATAAAAAGGAAGTCCAGTTCAGGATACGCAATACAAAAGGCGTTTGGGACAACTCTAACGACCCGTCGTATATGGACATTGCGGGGGCGGGAAGCGGAACGCTTGTTAAGGCGGAAAATCTTGCGCTTTACGAGGGTGATAAGCTCGTTTTCGGCACTGAGCCGAATGAGAAGAACACGGGCGTTAAAATAACCGCAGTTTCGGGAAACAACACGCAGCCGAGCGGCAATGCAAACGGTCAGAATGAACAGAATAATCAGAATCAGAACACGGTTCAGCCGTCCGCGCCTGCGGCGAATGTTTCGGACAAGGGAACGGTGAGCGTGGAACTGTCGCAGCAGGCAACGCAGGGCAATTCCAATACGATCTCATTCACGCTGAAAATAACGAACACGGGAACGACGGGAATCGACCTCGGAAAGCTGACCGCCGACTATTTCTTCACGAAGGACGGAAATTCCGAACTCGTTTTCTGGTGTGATTACGCCGACATTTCTGGCAGCAGCTATCAGGCGTGCACCGATACGATCTCGGGCGTGTTCAGCTCTGCGAGCGGAAAAGACCGCGATACGAAATGCACGTTAAAGGCGAGCGGCGTGCTTGCGGGCGGCGATACGCTTCAGATTCAGGGAAGAATTACAAAGTCCGACTGGTCAAATTTCGACCTCGGAAACGATTATTCCTCTGGAAAATCAGAAAATATAACTGTAACATATAACGGAAAGAAGCTTTAAAAGTAGGAAAGTGCTGATTAAATCCGGTGTGCAGATTTTTCGTGTAATCATGCATAAAATATGCAGGAAATGTGAGTGCCGCGATTTATTCAGCGATTCCCCGGACAAAAGAAAGGAAAAAAACATGAGAATTTCGGAGATGTTCGGCAAGGGAAAGACCGTTTTATCATTTGAGGTTTTTCCGCCGAAAAAAACAAGCAGTATCCAGACGATTTACGACACTCTCGAGAAGCTGAGCGGGCTTAGACCCGACTATATCAGCGTCACTTACGGCGCGGGCGGAAATCTCGCAAACAATTCGACCTGCGAGATCGCTTCCGCGATACGCAATAAGTACGGTATCGAGTCGATGGCGCACATAACCTGCGTGAACTGCACAAAAAGCGACGTTTCGACAATTCTTGACAGGCTCAAAGCCGAGGGAATCGAGAACGTTCTCGCTCTGCGCGGCGATATAAACCCCGATATTCCGCCGAAAACCGATTTCCGCTATGCGAGCGAGCTTGTCGAATTTATCCGCAGTTACGGCGGTTTCGGCATAGCGGGCGCGTGCTACCCCGAGGTGCATTACGAAGCTCCCGACATGATAACCGATATCCGCAACCTCCGCAAAAAGGTGGATATGGGCGCTCAGACGCTTGTTACGCAGCTCTTTTTTGACAATTCGGTGTTCTATGACTTCCGCGAAAAGGCGCGTATAGCGGGAATAAACGTTCCGATCTCGGCGGGTATCATGCCTGTTACAAATAAAAATCAGATCGAACGCATGGTTACAATGTGCGGAGCGAGTCTGCCGCAGAAATTCAGCCGAATGATACAGCGCTATGAAAATAACCCCGAAGCGCTTGTTGACGCGGGAATCGCGTACGCTACCGATCAGATAGTCGATCTGCTCGCGAACGGCGTTGACGGAATTCACCTTTACACCATGAACAATCCGTACGTTGCGGGGAAAATTTCCGAGAGTATCGGAAAACTGTTATGAGCGGCGTATTATCCGAAGCGCTGCGTTATCTCGGCTGCCGCGGAGAACACG
>USOZ01000330.1 GCA_900556525.1 uncultured Oscillospiraceae bacterium
GAAAAATCTGTCTGCGTAATCTGCATACCCGATTTAATCAGCACTTCCTTAAAAATATACCGCAGTCAATTTTGCCGACTGCGGTATTTTCTTTATTCAAAATGTTCAACTGTTCCGCCGAGTTTTTCAATCATGAGGTAGGCGACCTTATAGACATCGCCGCAGCCGAATGTTACAACAAGGTCTCCGGGCTGAGCATTTGCGCAGACATAATCGGCAACCTCGTCGAATGTCGCAAAATTCACCGCTCCGGGAATTTTTTCGGCGAGGTCTTTGCTGTAAATGTTATAGGTGTTCTTTTCGCGGCTGCCCATTATCTCGGTAAGCACGACCTTGTCGGCAATTTTAAGCGCGTCGGCAAACTCGTTTATCAGCGTAGCTGTACGCGAATAGGTGAACGGCTGGTGAACCGCCCAGACGCGCCTGAAGTTCATTTTCTTTGCTGTTTCGAGCAGGGTTCTGACCTCTGTCGGGTGATGCGCATAATCGTCAACTATCGTTATCCCGTTCAGCTCCGCGAGTTTTTCAAAGCGGCGCACAGCTCCGAAAAACGTTGACAGCCCTTTGTTCAGCGACTCGGTCTTACAGCCGAGTTCAAGCGCCGCCGCGCAGGCGGCAACAGCGTTAAGCACATTATGCGCTCCGGGGACGTGTATCGAAATAGTATCGACCCTTTCGCCGCGGTGCATGAGGTCGAATTTCGTGTGAAAATCCGAAACTTTTTCGATATTTGCGGGATAGTAGTCGTTCTTTTCGCTTTTTCCGAAAGAAATCCTCTCTCCCGCAAAAACGCTGTTGTTGAGCGCAATATTTGTGTTTTCGTCGTCGCCGTTGTATACGATTCTGTCCGTCGTGAGATTGCAGAATTTAGTGAACGACGCGCGCAAATTATCCATTGTCTTGAAGTAGTCCAGATGGTCGCAGTCTATGTTTAGAATAACCGAGGTATTCGGGTACAGTTTCAAAAATGTATCAACAAATTCGCACGCCTCGCATACCATTGTATCGCTTTTTCCGCAGATCCCGCTGCCGTGAATTGCTTTCAGCTTTCCGCCTATGACCGCCGTGAGGTCGATACCGTCGGCTAGGAAAATGTGCGTCAGCATTGACGTCGCGGTAGTTTTTCCGTGCGTTCCACAGACGCAAACAGCGTTCTTGTATCGGCTTGTGATAAGCCCGAGAAGTACCGAGCGCTCGATAACGGGCACGCCGCTTGCTTTCGCGGCGATAAGCTCGGGGTTGTCGCTCATTATCGCCGCCGTGTGGACGATAAGGTCTGCTCCCTCGATATTTTCGGCGCGCTGACCGAGAAAAACAGGTATCCCCATTTTGCGGACCGCTGCAAGCGTTTCGGTTTCGTTATTGTCCGAACCTGTCAGATAAAATCCCTGCCCGTGGAGTATCTGCGCAAGAGGGTACATTCCGCTTCCGCCGATTCCAATAAAATGAATATGTTTTTTTCCGTTTAAAAAATCTTCCATAAAAAATTCCTTTCAACAGAAGTATTGTAAAAAATCGGTACGTTATTCAAATATATGAATAAATCCGCCGACTATGTGAAAAATACAGATAGCACCAAATTGAGAAAGGACACACATTATGAACATCAGTGATATTCGCATCAGAAAAATTTTACAGGACGGGCGGCTTCGCGCTGTGGTTTCAATGACCGTTGACGATTCTCTCGCCGTTCACGACATAAAGGTCGTACAGGGAGATGATCGCCTTTTTGTGGCAATGCCGAGCAGAAAGGACGAGTCGGGCGTTTTCCGTGACATTGTTCACCCGATAAGTCCGGACGCGCGCGGCGATATTGAGGCGCGGATAATTGCCGCCTATGAGGAGCACCTTTCAGCCCAGCAGCAAGGCGGCTTTTAACAGCGCAAGCTGGGTCTTTGCATCCTCGATCTCGTTGTTCATTACCATTTTTACCGCCTTATCCAGCGGGATTGTGAGAACGTCGAGAAATTCGTCCTCGTCGAGGTGCTGCTGTGATTTGTGCAGCCCCGAAGCGAGGTACATATAAATTATTTCAGTGTCATAAGCGGGGGTAGGGTAGAGGCAGCCGAGCGATTCAAAGCTGTCGGCGGTAAAGCCCGCTTCTTCCTGCAATTCGCGCTTTCCGCATTCAAGTGGGTTTTCACCGTATTCAAGTTTTCCCGCGGGAATTTCAAGCAGTACCTTTTTGTGCGGGTATCTGAACTGCTTTACAAAGTAAACTTCCTTTTTTTCGTTCACTGCGACAATGCAGACTCCGCCGGGGTGGCGTATAACGTCGCGGCTAGCCTGCTTTCCGTTTTCAAGCAGGACCGTGTCTGAATAAAGCTCCAAAATCCCGCCCTTATGAGCGAGCGTGCTGTTTATTGTCTGTTCCTGAAGATGCATAAATCCTCCTTATACTATTTTTCAATCTTCCTATAGACAACGTATATATATTGATTAGGAATTAGGGAAGTGCTGATTAAATCGGGTATGCAGATTACGCAGACAGATTTTTCGCA
>USOZ01000331.1 GCA_900556525.1 uncultured Oscillospiraceae bacterium
GAACGCCGCGCTGATAAAGATACGCTATAATATCTGAAAAAGTCGCTTCTTCAGCGGACGGGTCGCCTATCGAGCCAACAAAAATGACCTGCGCAGCCCCGCACAGAAGCAGAATTATAAGAACGAACTGCATAATGCTCCGCGCAATAGTCGATTTGGCGCGCGAAGCGGAGATCATTATCGCTATGTACATGAGAACCGGGCCGGTCAGAATTGCCGCCAGCCCGAATATCCCATAAAGAAAACAATGTATCGAATCCCAAGCAGAGAGATCCTCGCCCTCCGCTTTTCCGAATAATGACAGCGCAGTTATAAGTATCCCGAAAGCGAACAGCACTACTGAAATTATGTGTCTGCGCTGCGCGTCTGCACGCATAAGTTCGGCCTTGCGCTTTTCGGCTGCGGATTTCCCTGCTGTCTGCTTCTTTTTGGTTTCTGCCATTTTTAACTTCCCCTTGTTTACGAAATATAGAAATGAATTCCGGTCGCTGCTTCAAAAATGCCGTAGCCAACGCAAAGCAGACCAAGAATAAGTGTGTAAATTCCGAATATCTTGAATTTATCATGCTTGATGATGAGTTTCACAAGCTTTATTGAAAGAAAACCGACTATCGCGGCTGTAAGAAATCCTATCAGAAGCGGAACAATATCAAGCTGAACGCCGGAAGAAACCGCGTCCTTTATTTCGAGGACGCTTCCGCCGAGAATTGCGGGGATTCCGAGAATGAATGAATATGTAACGGCAGTTTCGCGAGTAAGTCCGCAGAAAAGCCCCGCAGTTACCGTGCTTCCCGAACGTGAAACTCCCGGAAAAAGCGCAACGCACTGGAACAGTCCTACCGTTATCGCATCCTTGACTGTCATATCCTTGCCTGTCTTATAGCCTTTCACGCAAGCGTCGGAAAGAAACAGCAGTATCGCCGTAAAGACGAATGCGCAGCCCTCGAAAATAATATCACCGTCACCCTCGACAGAAGTGAAAAAATCCTTGAAAAAATACACGGGAACAAGAACGAGCGTAGCGATTATCACCATAAACATCATGCGGCGGTTATCGTTCATATTACGCCATGAAAACTTGCCCGTAAAAATATCTCTTATTGTAAGGAAAAATTCCTTTATCATGCCCCATATCGTCCCCCAGAATGCAGCAAAAACCGCCGCAAGCGTTCCGAGATGAAGCACTATCGAGATAATGAGGCTTTCGTCGCCAATGTTCATGAAGTGCTGAGCAACAGAAAGATGACCCGAACTTGAAACAGGGAGAAATTCTGTAAGCCCCTGTATTATTCCCTGAATTATTATAAAAATATAGTCCATATAATGTCTCCGTATGTAAGCGGGAATTATTTCCCGCTGAATTCTTCAGAAGGTGAATATCTGCCGTCAAGATACATCGATGGGTCGGTAGAATACAGTCTGCGAACCGTTTTCTTTCCGTCCAGTTCGATGTATTCGACAAGTCCTCCATTTATCGGGCAGAAGCCTGTTTTTGGCACCTCGCCTGTACAGAATATGTCGTCCGGGCTGATAATAGAATACAAAATCATTTTTTCAGCTCCGTTTCGGACTTTTCACACTTTACAGTGCTCTCCTGCCGCTGTTCAATAAGCTCATACAAAGCCGAGATAGCTTCGGAAAGCCCTCCCAGCTCGTCGATAAGTCCAAGCTGAACCGCGGTTTCTCCGTCAACAACCGAACCAACGTCCATAACAAGCTCATCTTTTTTCATCATAAGCTCGCGGAATTTTTCCGCACTTATGTTGCTGTTTCGCGTAACAAAGCCTGTTATTCTGTCCTGCATACGCTCGAAATATGACAGCGTCTGCGGAACGCCGAGCACAAGCCCTGTCATTCGTACAGGGTGGACCGTCATTGTCGCGGACGGAACGATAAAGCTCTTTTTCGCGCTGACCGCTAAAGGAACGCCGATAGAATGACCTCCGCCGACAACGATCGAAACCGTCGGTTTGTCCATTCCCGCGATAAGCTCCGCAATGGCAAGACCCGCCTCCCCATCACCGCCGACGGTGTTGAGCATAACTATAAGCCCCTCTATCTCCGGGTCCTCCTCGATTGCAACAAGCTGGGGAATAACATGCTCGTATTTTGTGGTTTTGTTTTCGGGCGGAAGTACCGTATGCCCCTCAATGCTTCCGATTATATTTATATACTGGATATCTGTTTTAAAGTCGCTGTACATATTTAAAACGCCCAGTTCTCTGACAAGCTCCTCTGCCGATATGTTGTTGTTTTCTTTTTTTTCTTCGGATTTTTCACACATAATTTTTCACCTCTCAAATATCATTATTAATAATAGTATTTACTCATGTGGAGGTCATTATGCGGTTAAGTGAAATAGGCAATGACGTCTATTGGAGTATTGTATGTCAATAGGTTCAAAGCAATCTCTTTATTTCTCTTTTTTTCTCCTTTTTCTATACCTTTCTCTATACCTTTTTCTATACCTTTTTTCATTCCTTTCTCCTCA
>USOZ01000332.1 GCA_900556525.1 uncultured Oscillospiraceae bacterium
CGATAGGCAGCAACGTTTCGGGTCCTGACGTTCTTGCGCTGAGCGGAAACTGCACAGGCTCCGCGAGCGGTATTTATGTGAACAACGGCGGAACGCTCACAATTAACGGCGGAACCGTCACGGCGGTAAGTATGCCTTTTTACGGCAGCGCGGGTAAGCTGAACTATGCGATTTACGCGGAAAATGGGTTTACCTCCGAAAGTGCGGATATAATTGCAGCTTCGGGAAGCGGAGCTCACTCAATGGCTGTGAATTCTTCGGGAGCTTTTTCGGCGGCTGGTGGAAATGTTCTTCTCGCGGCGGGTGCAGGCTCTACAATGTCCGAGGGCGTTTATGCGTCCAAAATCACTCTGAACAACTCCAAAGCGCAGTTTTCTTCGGGAAATTCCGACGGAATGGCTGCGGGAATTTACAGCAGCGCAGACATCGGAATTACTGGCGGCAGCGTGAAGTCGTACAGTTCGGGACAGGGTAAGACCGCCAACGGCGCTTACGGCGCAATGGCATATGCAGCCGTGTCGCTTCAGAACGCTTCGGCGGATCTCTATGCTCCGACAAATGTTAACGCATTCGGAATCCGCGCGATAACTTCGCTCACGCTCAGCAACAGCGTTATGCGTGCCGCAGGAAAAAATGCGGGATACGCGCCGACGATAACGCTTAATGACACCGAGGTGGTTTCACCCGCAGGCGGAAGCGTCACAAGCGGGTACATTTACGCGAAAAATACGATTGCGACCGACGCGCTTGTTGCGCCTGCTGCGGATCTTACCTATAATTTGAATTACAGTGGGGCTGCTGCGGCGACAACGAAAACTTATGTCAAGGACATTACCGTTACCGTTGACGCGGCCGCGCCGACCCGCAGCGGTTATAAATTCCTCGGTTGGGCGACCTCGGCTTCGGACGCGGCAGTATATCAGCCGAAAAGCACATTGAAGCTTTCTTCGGACGTGACCTTATATGCGGTTTGGGAAGCTGAAACCACATACACGGTTACCTACAACCTCAACGGCGGCAGCGGAACAGCTCCGACAGACTCGACGAAGTACGCGGCGAACGCGACTGTGACAGTCACAAGCACCAAGCCGACAAGAAGCGGTTATACTTTCAAGGGTTGGGCGACGAGCGCTAGCGGAGCGGTCGCATACGCAAGCGGCGCAACATTCAAAATCACCAAGAATATGACGCTTTATGCGGTTTGGGAAGCTGAAGAAACTGTCGTAACCAAGCCCACAAACGTCAAGGCGACAGCGGGCGACAAGCAGATAAAACTCACATGGACGGCAGTTTCGGGTGCAACAAAGTACCGCATTCAGCGGCTGAATGATTCAAAGTGGGGAACTATCGCGACAGTAACCACGAACAGCTATACCAATACGGGCTTGACCAACGGAAAGACGTATTCTTACCGTGTTCTTGCAAGCGCTGACGGCTCGACTTGGAGCAGCGCTTCGGCGGTCGTTTCGGCTACTCCTGCGGCGGCAGAGAATGACAAATACGAATACGAATACAATTCTAATTTAAATGGAATTATGATTGCTAAATACAATGGCTCTGATAAAATAATAACTATCCCATCAAAAATAGACGGATATACTGTTGTCGCTATAAGTGATGGAGCTTTTTTGAATTGCACTAGTTTGACAAGTATAACAGTACCAAATAGTGTTAGGACTATGGGTTCGTATGCTTTTTCAGGCTGCAGTAGTTTGAAAAATATAACATTATCTAACAATATTCCATTTTTTATTGAAGGCACATTTTCTGGTTGTTCAAGTCTGTCAAACATAATATTGCCTGATAGCATTACAGATTTGGGTAGCCGTGATTTCTGGGGTTGTAAAAGTTTGATAAGTATGTCAATGCCCAAAAACACTACGTATATAGGTGAGTTTGAATTTTACGGTTGTGAGAAACTGAAAAGTATAACAATCCCTGCCAGTGTTACAACCATATCTACCCAAGCCTTTTATGGTTGCAATTCCTTAACAGATGTTTATTACTCAGGCTCTGAATCTCAATGGAATGAAATTACAATTTATGACGGCAGCGATTGTCTTTTAAATGCCACTATTCATTACAATAGCTAAACAGCAGTTTATGCCGACAAATATTGAGGTAAGTTGCGTAAACGGTCAATACACCATTACATGGGATCCGTTTCCCGGGGCTGTAAAATACAAGTTCGTGTTAAATGATACGAATGATAACACGGTAGTTTCTTCTTCAAGTAAAAACTACTTTGTTATCGGTTTAAGCGAGGGAGTTGGCTTTACATTCAGCATATATGCGGTTGACGCTGACGATAACTGCAGCGATACAACTGTATTTGAATATAATATGTAAAGCATATAATGAAAGCGGCTGCAACACGCAGCCGCTTTTTTGCATTCTATCGAGGTTTGAAACGCCATATACTTAGGGAAGCACTGAATAAATCGCGGCACGCATCTTGCTTGCATATTTTCCGCCATT
>USOZ01000333.1 GCA_900556525.1 uncultured Oscillospiraceae bacterium
GCTGGCGCAGCTCGTTCATCACCTTGTACAGCGGCTTTGTTTCGCCGAGTCCCAACTGCTCCGCGTGCGTCATAAGCTGACAGAGATGTTCTACCGAAACGACGCCGTCCTTGAACTGCACGTCCATAATGTCGCTCGCCTTGCCTTTTGCAACGGCGATAAGCGTTGTTGGATTGCTCTGGTAGTAGGTTTCCGCAAAACTCAGACTTTTCACAAGGTCACGCTTCGCGGCTTCTTCGCCGAAAACTATGACCGAAGTTATACCGAACATAAACGGCTGCCCACATTTTACCGAGGCACTTTCAAGCGCAGTCTGAATGTCCGTTCCGCGCCCCTTTACGACAACGACATTGGCTTTTGACGAATCGACGAGCGTTGAGCCACCCGACGCTTCCATGTTGAAATACTGCACGCTTACTTCGTAGCCCTCGTCGGAATAATCCACGCCGATAGCCTCGACAATCGCCTGTCTGTTAAGCTCGGTGTGCGGCAGGCAGCCCGAACAGGTCAGCAGTATCGCAGGCATAAGCGCTGCGGCAATAAATCTGCGTAAAGTCATTTTGCGCGCTCCTTTCTTTTTTTACATTCAGCAAAAATAAGGCAGATAAGCGGTATTACGGTAACGGGAATCAGCAGCGCCGCGCCTGTTCCCGTAAGCGCGGAAACGCTGACGAAAGCCGTTGTGTTGCAGCTGAAAATAAAGCTCGTAAAAGCGGAGAGAATCAGCACGGCTGCTGCGGTTATTTTCGCGGCAGCGCTGTTCCCAAAAGCGTTTTTACAGGCGCTGCGCATCGCTAGCGCCATCAGCGAGATCCGTATTATCGCCGCCATTACCCAAACGATAACGTCAATTCCGTCAAGCCGCTGGAACAGATTAACGTCCGAAAGCGAAGCCAGCATATAGAACGGAAAGCTTGTCACATTAAGATATTCGCCAAGCACGGTGTTGTACAAAAACGTCATTAGCAGCAGCGTAGGGAGCGTCAGGCACGCATATAGGAGCAGGCTTCTTTCCGCTTTTTCACGCACCTCAGAGCATAGAACGGCAAATGTCGCGACTTCGAGATTTTTTGAAAATTCACCCAGAACGTCGGAAATAAGCGTTTTCGGCGAGTCGATTATCGCGGGGTAGAGGTAACGCAGGCAAATACTCCCGCCTATGCCGCATATCACGAGTACAAGCAGCAGGGCAAATCCTCCCGCGGCTATAACTCCCGTGCGAGCCACGGCGGGAAGCCCTTTAAGCAGAGCGTAAAGGCACGTGATAAGCACGAAAAATATTATCAGGGAAGCGGGCGCGGCATCGAAAATCGTGCTTGAAGCGTAAAATTCAAGCTGCACCGTTACCGTCGTCATCATCGTGAATATCATGAAGATGAAAATTACGGCAAGAACCCGCGAGGCGGCGGGGCTGCTTTTTGCGCAGACAGCGAAAAGGTTTTCACGCGGGTATTTTTTAAGCAGAAGCATCACAGGAATAAGCGCCGCCGCTAGAAGTACGAACGACAGGATTATGACCGTAAAACGCTGCATTCCGTAGATTATGTCGTCCTGCGGAAAATTCGCGGCTTCGGAAAATATCCGCGATAAAGCAAGCGCTATCCCAAGCTGTCCCCAACCTATTTTATCCATTTTTTCTTTCCGCCCTTCCTAAATCCGAACCGTTAAGGTCCTGTATCTTTACGTCTTTTTTTGCAAGGGTGCGCCAGCCCGTACGAATCAGCGTGTCGCGCATACCGCGCAGCGAAAACGGCGAAACGGGCGAGGTGTACGGAACTCCATAAGGACTCATCGAACATATTTTCAGCAGGAACAACATTCCGAGTATCGTTATTCCGAAAAGTCCCCACATTCCGCCTGCGATAATGAACGCAAAGCGCATTACTACAATGCTGTTATAAAGGTCGGGGACTATGAAGCTGGCAATCGAGGAAACGGCGACAATAAGCACCAGCGGCGCGCCGATAAGTCCCGCCGAAACAACAATGTCGCCGATAACGATACCGCCGACTATGCTTACGGCGTGTCCGAGATTAGACGGCATACGAAGCCCCGCCTCACGCATTATTTCATAGAAAATGTGTATCAGCAGACATTCCGTAAGCAGATTATACGGAGTTATCTGTATCGTGGCGGCGAGGTTCAGCAGCAGCGAATTCGGGATAAGTTCGGGGTGAAAATTCGCGATAGCAACGTAAAATCCCGGCAGCAGAACGCTTGCGGCAAACGCAAGATAACGCAGGGCGCGCATTATTGTTGCATATATGGGCTTTTGGGTGTAGTCGTCGAGCGTCTGGAAGTTCTCGGTGAAAAGGCGCGGTACATGTGTCGTAAGTGCGGCAAGGATTTCTCATATGGTGAACTGTGCGCGATAATCTCGCCTCGATGTCATTGCTCCGTGTGTGACGACTCAATTGAGCCGGATGAATTGCCGATATATCTTGCCACGGCATCTCAAGCATCTGCGTTTGG
>USOZ01000334.1 GCA_900556525.1 uncultured Oscillospiraceae bacterium
AAAAATGCGTGAAAAGAAATCCACGCAGAAAGGACAGCTATGACAACTCCCACAAAGAAAACCGTTTATATTTTTTCGGACGGAGCTTGCTCGGGAAATCCCGGTCCGGGCGGCTACGGAGTTATTCTCCGCTGCGACGGCTATGAAAAAGAGCTTTCGGGCGGCGAAGCGCACACTACGAACAACCGCATGGAGCTTACGGGCGTTATAACGGGGCTTTCGGCACTGAAATTTCCGTGCCGCGTTATATTGCAGACTGATTCGCGCTATGTTGTAGACGGGATAACAAAGGGCTGGGCGAAAAGCTGGCGCAGGAACGGCTGGATAAAAAGCGACAAGAAGCCCGCGCTGAACAGCGACCTTTGGGGACGGCTGCTCGACCTGCTCGAAGTGCATGACGTTACGTTCAACTGGATAAAAGGTCACGCGGGACACGCCGAAAACGAACGCTGTGACCGTCTTGCTGTGGCGAAACGCGATGAGTTTGCAAAAAAGTGAGCCGAAGCTATTGAAATAACAAAAAAAATATGATATAATAATTGTATGGTTTACGTTTCATGCCTGTATGGGCTAAGGAAAGGACGAAAAAATGGAAGAAAATAAAAGCATATTTCCCGATTTAAAGAATGAGGCGCTCGTTGAAACGATGAATGCGCTTAAAAAGAATGAAAATCCGCAGACGCAGGGAGCTTTTGTTGCAGCGGCAGTAAAAGCAAATTACTTCGCGCCCGTAGACGTTCTCGACGGCGATGGAAACCCGCTCGAGGGAACAGGCAAAATGGAGATACCTAAGGACGCCAAGTTCAATTTTAAGCTTCTCAAGAACACAAACGGCGAGAGCTTTTTCCCGATGTTCACGGATATTGAAGAATTCCAGAAGTGGAATAAGGACGAAAAGATAAAGACTATCGTTGTGAATTTCCCGCAGATGGCGTCGCTCGTCATCAAGAAAGCGGACGTTGCAAACGGTCTGGTCGTAAATCCCATGTCGCAGAACCTTATTTTCAATAAGAATCTTATCGTTAATCTTGTAAATCATATCCAGCAGCAGAAAGAAGCGCGCGAAAACGGCGGGCACGAGGTAAAGCTCTTCTTCGGAAAGCCTAGCAATATCCCCGATTCCGTTCTCGATTCGTTCCGTAAGACGCTGGCGAAGAATTCGGACATTGACGCGGTTTACTTCGTTATGATGAAGCAGGAAGAACGCGAGCATTATATGTTCATTTTTGACACTAAGCTTCCGCCCGAGGAAGAAAAGAAGGCTGCGGATAAGTTCTGCGCTTCCGCAAAGCTCGTTCTTACAAAATTCCCGGTTATCGCAGCTTCGCTCCATTCTCCCGTCGGCGAACACGCGCCCAAAATAACCGAGCCTTTCTACAAAAAGGCGTAATACTAATACCAATAAAACTATAGATAAAAAATCTTCGTATAAACCCTATATGCAAGATTATACTCGATTTTTTGTATAGTTTTAGCATCAACACGACATAATTGGTGCTGAGTATAAAATCCAAAAATGGTATAAAAAATCCGCCGTTCGGTTCTCCGTGCGGCGTTCTCTTTTCTTTTATTCAAGCAAAAAATCCGGTGCGGTAATTTGCCGTATCGGATTTTTTCCATTCAGACCCTCGGTCTGGGAAAATACTGCACTCTGAGCTTATCCGCGACAAGCGCGATAAATTCCGAATTTGTCGGTTTTCCGCGTTCGCTGTGGACCGTGCAGCCGAAAATGCTGTTGAGCGCGTCTACGTCTCCTCTCTCCCAAGCTATGCATATTGCATGGCGTATTGCGCGTTCAACGCTGGAAGTACTTGTTTCAAATTCCTGCGCTATCGTCGGGTAAAGCGCCTTTGTGACGCCGTTTAGCATATCCTTATCGTTTACCGACAAGATTATCGCGATCCGCAGGTATTGATAACCCTTGAGATTTGCGGGAACGCCTATGCGGTGGATAATGTCCGTAACAACATACTCAATGTTGGTTATGCTGCTGTGGCTTCCACGCAGAAGGTTTCCCATTCGGAAGTCTGTAAGAGTTCGTATTTTTCTTGCGATCTGCCGCGGGTCAAACGGTTTGACCATAAAATAGCTTGCTCCCGCGTCCATGACTTCCTTTTCGAGCTGTGGGCTGCCGTGATTTCCCACAACTATCGTGATGGGCACTCGTCCGAGCTGCTTTCGCATTCGTGCGAGAAGTTCTGCCGCGTCAATTCCGGGCATTTTCGCGTTAATGACGAGATAATCAGGTTTTTCTGTTTCGACAGCTTCAAGCAGCGATTCCCCTTCGCAGCAGCGAGTTATCGCAAACAACCCCTCATCCTTGAGTACTCCCGCCCAACGCAGTCCGCAATCGGGAGAATCGTCCCCGATAAGGACCTTTTCTTTTTCTTTTTTCATTTTTACCTCCATTTTGCCTAAGGAAGCGCTGAATAAATCGCGGCACGCATCTTACTTGCATATTTTCCGTC
>USOZ01000335.1 GCA_900556525.1 uncultured Oscillospiraceae bacterium
GGGGACTTGATATTGCGCGCTTCCCCTCGCTTCGCTCGCCCGCGCGCGCTCCGCGCCCCCTCCCCCATTCCCGCAAAAAAAAGCTCGGGAAATTTCTTCCCGAGCTTTGTACTTATTCGTTTTCGTTGTTTTCGTCGCTGTCGGATTCATCGCCCTCGTCGGTATCATCATCGGGAACGTCGTCAGGTTCGCTTGCCTCGGACGCTTCCTCCGCCGCAGCCTCCGCTTCCTGAGCTTTAAGCTCTTCCTCGGAAAGCTGTTCAACCGCCTCGGTCTCTTCGGTGTCGTCATGCTCCGTTCTGCTGAATGTAACGACTCTCGCGTCCTCCGAAAGCCGCATTACTCGACCGCCGCGCGCGGTTCTCGCCATAGGCCGCAGGTCGTTGGCGCGAATACGGATAATAACGCCGTCGGTGCTGATAAGAATAACGTCGTCGTCAGCTCCGAGCGAGCGGATACCGCAAACGTAACCCTTTTCGTCGTCGACCTTGTAGTTCTTAAGACCAAGTCCGCCGCGTCTGCGTATCGTGTACGAGCCTGCGGGAGTTCTTCTGCCCATTCCTCGGTCGGTGACGGTGAGAAGCGTCATGTTCTCGTCGTAGACCTTAGCTGCGCCGACAACGTAGTCGCCCTCGCGGAGCTTTATTGCTCTTACGCCCGCCGCGGTACGCCCCATACTGCGCACGTCGGTTTCATTGAAGCGGATCGACATACCGTCGTGCGTTGCGAGAACAACGGTGCTGTCGCCCTCGGAGAGGTGAGCCGCTGCAATTTCATCATCATCGCTCTTGAAAGTTATGCAGCGCAGACCCTTTTTGCGGATATTTTTGAACATTGACAGCGGCGTGCGCTTTACAATGCCCTGTTTCGTAACGCAGATGAAGAACTTGTTGTCTGAGAAATCGCTTGTTTTTATCATTGCGGCAACGTGTTCGTTTTCCGCAAGCTGGAGCAGATTTACAATGTTCGTTCCCCTGCTCTGCTTTGAACCCTCGGGAATTTCGTAGCACTTCAGCTTGAACATATTTCCGAGGTTGGTGATAAAGAGAATGTTGTCATGCGAAGAAGCAATAAAAATATCCTCAACAAAGTCCTCGTCGCGCTGTTTCATGCCCGAAACTCCGCGTCCGCCGCGCTTCTGGAGGTTGTACACTTCCGCCGCCTGACGTTTTGCGTAGCCGAGGTGCGTAAATGTAATAACGCTTTCCTCAACGGGGATAAGATCTTCGATATCGACCTCTCCGCTTACCTGTTCAATGCTGGTTCTGCGCTCGTCGCCGTACTTTTTGCGGATAACTGCGAGTTCGTCGCGGATAATTCCGTAAGCCTTTGAGCGGTCGGAGAGAATTTCCATGTATTCTCTGATTTTTTCCATAAGCTCGGCGAGTTCTGATTCGATTTTTTCGCGTTCCAGACCTGTGAGCTGTCCTAAGCGCATCTGAACTATCGCGTCAGCCTGCGGCTCGGAAAGTCCTATCGTATGTTCAAACTGAATGTCCTGATACTGCTCGTCCATTGCGCGCTTTAGCAGACTCGAGAGGTCGGCTTCTTTAAAGCGCTCCATGAGGCGTTCCTTACCCTCTTGAACAGTCTTGCTCGAACGCAGTATCGCGATAACTTCGTCGATATTGTCTATCGCGAGCATAAAGCCCTGTAACAGGTGTGCGCGATCCTTCGCTTTTTTTAGGTCGAAGCGCGTTCTGCGCTCGATAACGTCGCGTTGGAAGTCGAGGTAGTACACGAGCATATCGCGCAGCGTGAGTATCTTCGGCTGTCCGTCCACAAGCGCCAGCATAATAACGCCGACCGTGTCCTGAAGCTGGGTGTATGAGTACAGCTTGTTGAGCACAACGTTCGCATTCGCTTCGCGTTTAAGCTCGACAACTATTTTCATGCCCTTTCTGTCCGATTCGTCGCGCAGCGTCGAGATTCCCTCGATCCTCTTATCGCGCATAAGCGCGCCGATACTTTCGAGCAGGCGCGTTTTATTTACCATGTACGGAATTTCGGTGATAACGATTCGGGTGTGCGTCTTTTCTTCGACAATTTCCGCACGTCCGCGAAGAATTATCTTTCCGCGGCCGGTGTAATAAGCCGAGCGGATACCCGAATATCCCATTATGATACCGCCCGTCGGGAAGTCGGGACCCTTTACGCAGTCCATTATCTCGTCTATTCCCGCGTCGGGATTGTCGATAAGTACGTTTATAGCGTCGATTATTTCGCCGAGGTTGTGCGGCGGGATATTTGTCGCCATACCTACCGCAATACCCGTAGAGCCGTTTACAAGCAGATTCGGGAAGCGCGACGGAAGAACGCAGGGTTCTTTTAATTTATCGTCGTAGTTCGTGGTGAAATCAACGGTGTCCTTGCCTATGTCCGAGAGCATTTCCCCCGCCATTTTCGAGAGTCTGGCTTCCGTATAACGGTAAGCGGCGGGCGGGT
>USOZ01000336.1 GCA_900556525.1 uncultured Oscillospiraceae bacterium
CGGCGTTCTTACAGGCGCTATCGTCGGCTATACCGGTCCGCGCGTGCCTATTCCGCCGCCCAGACGCGAGAGCGAATGTCCTATACCCATGAGCCGAGGGAGCCGATAGCGAAGCTGAGCAAGCTCAACTTGCAGCTTACCCTCGTTCGTTACCGCGCGCGCCGCGAAAATGTCGAGAATAAGCATGGTTCGGTCGATAACGCGGATATTCACAATGTCCTCAATATTGCGTATCTCGCTCGCGGTAAGCTCAGTGTCGAACACCAGCAGCTTTGCTTCAAGCTGCTCGGCAAGAAAGCGTATCTCGTCTATCTTTCCCTCGCCGAGAACCGTCGCGCTGTCTGCGGCGGGGCGCTTCTGGATAACCTTTGCAACAACAAGCGCGTTCGCGGTGCGCGCAAGCTCTTCAAGCTCCTCGACCGACTGTTCCGCGTCATATTCGCCGGTGTCGAGTGCCGCAAGAATAGTTCTTACGGGTAAATTTTTCTGTTCTGTTTCCGTCATAATAATTCATTCCTTTCGGGAGGTTTATATGAAATTTGAAAAATATGATGTAATTATCGTAGGTTCGGGCGTTTCGGGGCTTTACGCCGCCCTTAACCTTAACCTCAATCTGAAGATCCTGCTTTTATCCAAAAAGGAGCTTACCTTGTGCAACTCGGCGCTTGCACAGGGCGGCGTTGCCGCCGTTATGGACAAGAACGACGACGATTTTGAGCTTCACATAAAGGATACCCTTATCGCAGGCGGCTATAAGAACGACGTTGATAATCTTCGCATTCTTGTTGAACAGGGCCCTACCGACGTAAAAAATCTGCTCAAATACGGCGTAGAATTCGACCGCAACGACGATGGCTCGATAAACCTGACTCTCGAGGGCGGACATTCCCGCCGCCGCATTTCTCACCACAAGGACAGCACGGGCTACGAAATCGTAACAAAGCTGATAGACGGCGTAAAGAAGCTCCAGAACGTTACCATTCTCGATAACAGCCACCTTGTCGCGATCGAAAAGGACGGCGACGATTTTTACGTCAATATATTCAGAAACGGGGATTATTCCTATTATACAACAAAAGCGGTCATTCTTGCAACAGGCGGAATAGGAAGAATTTACGATTTTACGACAAATTCGGCGATTGCAACAGGAGACGGTATTCAGTTTGCCTATAATCTTGGCGCCGATATCAAACATTTGAGCTATATCCAGTTCCACCCGACGGCTTTTGCGGATCGCAAGAACCGCGAATGTTTCCTCGTTTCCGAGGCTGTACGCGGCGAGGGCGCATACCTGCTCAACTGCCATAAAGAGCGCTTCATGCAGAAATATGAACCCGAGCGCAAGGAGCTTGCTCCCCGCGACGTTGTTTCAAAGTGCATTATGCAGGAGCAAAAGGCGACGGGCAGTGACGAATTTTTCCTTGACATTTCCTATAAGGACAGCGATTTTATAAAGAACCGCTTCCCGATGATCTACAGCCGTGTGCTTGAAAAGGGCTACGACATGACTAAGGAGCCTATCCCGATATATCCCTGCCAGCATTATCTTATGGGCGGTATCGGAGTAAACGGACACGGCGCAACGTCCATTCCGGGACTTTATGCGGCGGGCGAATGCGCGCATACGGGCGTTCACGGAATAAACCGTCTCGCGAGCAATTCTCTGCTCGAAGCGCTTGTTTTCTCGCGCCTTATCGCCGAACAGATAAACGAAACGACTGCGCCCGCGGCGGACTCTGTTAAGAGCCGTTTTTATTATATCATCAACGTAAAATTGGAGCAGTTTCATAAATTACCTCTTTTAAACAATTTCGCTGAGGATTATATACGCGCAGGTAGCTATCGAGCGCGCCTCAACGTAGTCGGGAGTAAGCGCAAAATTGCCGTTGTCGAGCAGTTCCTTTATTTCCTTTACTCTGGGGACGGCGATAAGGTCGAAAAAGGTGATATTATCGCGGAATTCAGCGGAAAAACAGCCGCTCTCCTTAAAGGCGAGCGCACCGCGCTGAATCTGCTCCAGCACATGAGCGGGATCGCGACATATACGGGAAAATGCGTAGCTGCGGTCGAGGGTACGAACGCTTCGATATGCGATACGCGCAAGACGCTTCCGGGACTCCGCGCTTTGCAGAAATATTCGGTAGTTATGGGCGGCGGACGCAATCACCGCTATAACCTTTCCGATGCGGCAATGCTCAAGGACAACCACATCGACGCTTACGGCGGCATCACGAACGCTGTGAACGCGACATTTCCGCTCGCTTCGAGCTTTGCGCGTCCCGCCGTTATTTCAACAGCCTTTTTCATGTCGGCGCAGCTCATGTTGTCGAGCATGATAACGTCGGCTTTACATTCGAGTGCTTCAAGCAATTCCTCAAAATTGCGCGTTTCGACCTCGATTTTGAGCATATGTCCCGCCTTTTTCCGGAGCGCGTTCA
>USOZ01000337.1 GCA_900556525.1 uncultured Oscillospiraceae bacterium
ATATGAGGCTTTTGAGCAGGCTGCCTTTCCGATGGAAGAGATTGCAGAGCAGCGCGGAACATTGATATCAAACGCTAATTTCTGAATTATGACGACTATCATATATATAATAGATGCGGCGGAGGAAATCAGCCCGATATAGGTTGCCATCTTAAGCGGAGTCGTAGTAAACGCGATAATACCGTCTATCGCGTATTTGAAAAGCTTCCCGAAGCTCCACTTGGAAGTTCCGCTTGCCCTGTCTTCGACAACATAGGGCATATAGAATGTATTGAAGCCGACCCACGAGAAAATACCCTTGGAGAAGCGGTGATATTCGCTCATGCTGAGCACAGCATCGACAACGACTCGTCTGAGAAGTCTGAAATCGCTTGCACCGCTTTTGAACTCAATCTCCGAAGTTTTATTAATCAACTTGTAAAAACAGTTTTTAAATGCCGAAAGCACCTTGGACTCGCGCCTGTCCTCCTGATAGCAGGCCACCGCGTCATAGCTCGGATCATTATCAAGAATCTTCATCATATCAAGCACAAGCTCGGGGCGCTGCTGCATATCGGCGTCGATAAGGCAGACCATTTCCCCCCTGCTCTCCTTGAGTCCCGCATATATAGCAGACTCCTTGCCGAAGTTACGTGAGAATCCGACTACCTTGACATTCTCGTCTGCAATATCATAGATGTGTCGCAGCTTGTCCATCGTCTGATCGCGGCTGCCGTCGTTAACAAATATGAGCTCATACTCAAAGCCCTTATCCTTAAAGGCTTCAGTTGCGGTATTGTAAAATAATTCAACGTTGTCCTGCTCGTTATAGCAGGGAATTACCAAAGACAGTTTCATCTTTTTCCTCTCTTTCGGTTCGTGCAAATAATATTACTTTGTCCCGATAGAGTATATCACACTTTTCTTCAGGAAACAACACTAATTATTTGCGATTTTACCTCTTCATCCATTTCCTTTTCAAGTTTATTTATCAAATCAATAAAGTAACTGTCTAACTGACCGTTCTTGATTATATTTTTTAGCTTCAGCCACTCCGTATTTAGCTCATACAGCTTCTTGTCGATTTTTTGGAACTTGTAATATTTGTCCAGCTCCTTTTTCGACAGGCGCGTTACAGTTATCTGATCGTATATTTCGGGATGGCCCTTTACTTCGGCGCGGACAGTGCACTTTTTAAAATCTTTGCCGAATCTAAGCTTATTTCCGTTTAGGCTGACATCTTTACCGTCAACTATTTTCAAAGAACAGTCCGTTTGGAAATCGGAGGAAGATATTCCCAATGTGAGCTCTGAGGCAGACGGTTCGACGAAATAATTATACATATAATCATCCGTCTCTGCATTCTTGATTTTGACAAAGGAAAATCCCATATCGTAATCTGTTTTCTCAAACGCCTCTATCTCGCACAGGCCGGCCAAGCTTCCTTCAAACGATGTAACCTTAAAGGTGAATGAGGTAATTCCCTCTTTGGGGGTAAATGTCACACGGGTTTCGCTGCCGTTTTTGTTGAGGGAGGGAACTTCGACCGTGCTGCCGTCGCTGAATGTTATAATTCCGCTGAGGATATTATTGTTCAGGTCGTAATCATCATAGAGCGAAATGCAGGAAAGTGTTTTCGGACTGCCGAATTTTACCGTAACGGTTTTATTGTTGTCGTCTTTTTTAAACGAAGAGACACAGCCGTTAAATTTTGTTTTTTTCGGAAGCGTCTTGTCGGTTGAGACGAGCTTAAAATCATTGAGGAGCTTTGCGTTTCCTGAGGATACCGTAATGTCCGCGCCGTGAGTCACGCTGTCTGTGCGCCGATTCCAATAAACCGTATCGCCGTTGATTATTCTCTCGGCAAGCACAAACGCAAACTGTGTGAGATGCTTGCTCAGAGCTTTATATTCCGAGCATTTCAGAATAGAATGACTAACAGAGCCGGAATACACGGGCAGACGTATTCTGTCGTTCCAATTATACTGCGGAACATCCGTCTCGTATGTCGGGTCGTTCAGTCTGTCCTTCGCGGGCTTATGGACGCTTTTTATATTGAGCCGATAGAAATCCGGATTTGCTCTCCACGCGGAGGAGTAACCGAAGCTTTTGAGTACTATCGGCCTGTAATCCTGCTTTTCTTTTAAAATATCACCCATAACCTCGCCAAAAAGTTCCTCATAAAAGTGTAGTGACACAGCAAAAAGTCCCTCATAAAAATGTAGATACAGCATAAAAAGTCCCTCATAAAAATGTAACGACATAACAAAAAGTCCCTCATAAAAGTGTTAAAGGCTTTGCTATTTCATTAATAATCAGTATATTTGCAGCAAAAAGAGTATTATTATGGAAAGATTCATAATGCAAGACCTAATTGCTTGGAAAAATAGAGAAGATAGGAAGAGAGCACTGAAAAAGTAAAATCCACTTTCAGATTGAAAGTTAATGACGGATAAA
>USOZ01000338.1 GCA_900556525.1 uncultured Oscillospiraceae bacterium
TGAACGCGCTCACCCGCAGAATAGCTCTGCGCGGGAGCGGAGTCGGGCTTTACTACGCTTCTGCGCACGCTCTGTTCCTTGAGATAATTCGGTTTCGGCGAAAATCCTCCCGCGCGGCGCGGCGAATCGGAAGAAGCGGGCATAACGCGCTTCGCCTTGTCCAGGATCTCCACATATTCCTGCGGAATTTCGCCGATAAAGCGCGACACGCGGTTGCGCATGGTCTGACCGTAGAGAAGTCGGGTCTCCGCCGTGGTTATGTAAAGCTGCCGCTTCGCGCGGGTTATCGCAACATAACACAAGCGGCGCTCCTCTTCAAGCTCAAACGAGTCGGAAATGCTCCTAAACGACGGGAAAATATTTTCCTCCGCGCCGATAAGAAATACTCGCTCGAACTCCAGTCCTTTCGCGGCGTGCATGGTCATAAGAACGACCTTATCGTCGTCCGTGTCATAGCTGTCCATATCGGTGATGAGCGCGACCTGTTCGAGGTAATCGAACAGGCTGTGGCTCTCGTTTTCCTCGCAGAATGTTATCATCGCCGACTTCAATTCCTTGATATTTTCAAGGCGGCCAACGCCCTCTTCGCCGAGCGCAGTGAGCATAAGCGAATAGCCCGACTGTTCAAGAACGTCGTCAAGTATATCGGTCAGCTCGCGTTCTTCGGCGGTGTCGATAAGCTCGCGGAACATTTTCGCCACGGGCAGCAGAACTTTCGATTTCTTCGATATGCTCGAAAATTCCTCGCAGCGCTCCATTACCTCGATAGGGCTTATTCCAAGTCCCACCGATATGCGGACGATCTCTTCCTGCGTTGCGTCGCCGATACCGCGCTTAGGCTCGTTTATTATTCGTGAAAATCTTACCGTATCATTCGGGTTGCAGATAACGCTCAGATATGCGAGAACGTCACGGATTTCCTTGCGGTCGTAGAACTTCGTGCCGCCGATGATTCTGTACGGTACAGCCATTTTCCCGAGAACAAGCTCGAAAGTACGCGACTGCGCATTCGTTCTGTAAAGAATTGCATTGTCGCTGAATTTTCCGCCGTTTTCCTTTGCGGCGAGTATCTCATTTCCCACAAAAAGCGCTTCCGCCTGCTCGTCCGAAAAGCGACATACCTTTATCTTTTCGCCGTCGCCGAGATCCGACCAGAGATTTTTCTCCTTGTGCTGCGTGTTGTTGCGGATAACAGCGTTCGCCGCGTCAAGAATGTTCGTTGTCGAACGGTAGTTCTGCTCGAGCTTTATGACCTTGCTGTCAAACTCATTCTCAAACGAAAGAATATTTTCAATAGTTGCGCCGCGGAAGCGATAGATAGACTGATCCTCGTCGCCCACAACGCAGAGGTTCCCGCGTTCGCCCGCAAGCAGCTTTACAAGTCGGTACTGCGCCGAGTTCGTGTCCTGATACTCGTCGACCATTATGTAGTCGAAATGATTCTGCCAGTATTCAAGCGCGTTTTTGTCCTTCTCTAACACCTCGACCGTTTTCATGATAATGTCGTCGAAATCGAGCGCGTTCGCCGCTTTCAGACGACGCTGATATTCAATATAGATCTCGCGTATCGTAGCAAGCTGAAAATCGCGTTCGCCTTTCTGGTTCACTGCGGGGAACTGTTCCGCCGTTATCAGCTTGTCCTTTGCGCGGGAAATTGCGTTCTGAACTGTTTTTTCGGGGAACGTCTTATTTGAAATATTCATCGCGTCAAGGATAGACTTTACTACACGCTTGCTGTCGTCGGTGTCATAAATCGTGAAATTAGAGCTGTAGCCGAGCGCTTCAATGCTTCTGCGGAGTATTTTAACGCAGCAGGAATGGAACGTCGAAGCCCACACGTCGGCGGCGGGCGCGTTCATTCGCGCAAGGCGCTCTTTCAGCTCTGCGGCAGCCTTATTCGTAAACGTTATTGCGAGGATGCGCCACGGCTCGACCGGTTCAAAGGCCGCCGTTTGCCTTGCCTCATCGTCAAGGCGAGCCATTTTATCAATATCCTCAATGCTTGCTTTTTCGGGGATCTCATTGCTGTCGGCTGCTTTGCCGTAGCGCATGAGGTTTGCGATCCTGTTTATGAGCACCGTTGTTTTGCCGCTGCCTGCGCCCGCAAGGATGAGCAGCGCGCCCTCAGTCGCCATGACAGCCTTTCTCTGCATGGGATTAAGCCCGGCAAAATCGGTCTCTATTACTTTTCTTCTCGCTTCGAGATATCTTTTGTTAAAATCATTATTCATAGCGTGTTATTTTACCACGTTCGACCGGCTCTTTCAAGAGTCAAGAACCACATGGTCATAGCGCTTTGACGGACGCGTTATAATAAGCGCGCAGAAAATGAGAACCATGTTTATCGCAAGGCTAATGGGATACACCTGCATGATCGTTTCAAAGGTCTGCGACATGGGGAACACCATGTAAATCCATATTATTCTCG
>USOZ01000339.1 GCA_900556525.1 uncultured Oscillospiraceae bacterium
TTAGGCTTGCTTCTGGCGCTTTTTGGGGAATTTCTTCGTTCAATTTTATCTATTTTAACGTTTGCAGGAAATTTGTAAAAAAATGTCAAAAATCGCTTGAAATAACCGATAATTTGTGATATAATGTTAGTAATGTTATTACTTCAGAAAAATGTCTGTGCATTTTCATGTGCATATAACGTTCCTATTTATCAAGAATAGGAACAAATGAACTCACGGGAGGTATTTTATGAAATCAATAGGGGCGAAAATTCTTGTTTCTTGTATCCTTACAGTCAGTCTTTCGTTGTTTGTCCTGGGCAGTTTTGCGTGCGTTATGTCATTCAAGGCGACCAAGTCTCTCATAGAAGAAAGTATGCACACCGCCGTGACTGTCGCTTCCGAACGCTCCGAATGGGAAATGACATCATACGTTAATATTGTTAAAGAAATCGGCATGAATAAACAGCTTTCCGATTCATTTATAACCATGAGTGAACTCAAGAGCCTTCTGCAGCAGAACAAGGAACAGTTCGGCTTACAGGACGTTATGGTTGCCGACGCACACGGAAACTGTCTCGACGGAAACAACTATTCCGACAGAGATTATTTCCAAAAGGCTATGGAAGGAAAGGTTACGATAAACGAACCGACCGTTTCAAGAGTGACCGGTGAGCTGGTCATGATATTTGCTGGTCCGATATGGAAAAATGGTCAGGTAGGCAGCGAGATCACGGGCTGTGTTTTCATTGTTCCCGACCCCGAATTTCTCAACGATATTGTCAGAAGCATAAATATAAGCGAAAACTGCGACGCTTACATAATTGACGAACATGGTGATACGATTGCCGACGTAAACAGCGACCTTGTAAAAGAGGGCGAAAATATCGAATCGCTCGCACAGAGCGACGCGAAATACTCCGCGCTTGCAAGCATTCACGGCAAGATGAGAGCGGGAGAATCGGGATTTGGCGAATACACTCTTAACGGTGTGACAAAGTACGTTTCCTATGCGCCTATTGAGGGGACTGATGGTTGGTCGCTGGCTGTTTATGCGCCTATGAGCGACTACATGGACGGCACGAACCGCGCGTTTGTTACGACGATCGTTGTTCTGCTCGTAGCTGCGGGAGTTTCAACGGTGATTTCAATAAAACTCGGAAAGTCTATCGGAAAATCTGTAAGACTTTGCACCGAGCGTATCGAAAAGCTCTCGGTCGGAGACCTCACAAGCCCTGTTCCGAATATCAAGTCTAAGGACGAAACGGGACGCCTTTCGGCTGCAACCAAGGTGACCGTAAACACTCTGAACAGCATTATAATGGACATCGGACGAATTCTCGAAGCAATGGCGGGAGGAAATCTCAACGTTCACACTACTCAGAATGAAAAATATTATGTAGGCGACTGCGGTCAGCTTCTGAAATTCCTGCGTGATATAAACCATAAGCTCAGCGCTACAATGGCGAATATCGGAACGTCTTCCGATCAGGTTGCCGCCGGTTCGGATCAGGTTTCCGCGGGCGCGCAAGCGCTCTCGCAGGGTGCAACCGAACAGGCTTCGTCCATCGAAGAGCTTGCCGCAACGATCAGCGTTGTGTCTGATATGATAAATAAGAATTCCAAAGACGCGTACCTCGCAACAAAGAAAACAAACGAAGCGGGAGAAAAGCTCACTCAGGCAACAGGAAAAATGCAGAACCTCATATCTGCTATGAACGAGATAAGCACATCCTCCGACGAAACGAAAAAAATCATCAAAACTATCGAGGATATTGCTTTCCAGACGAATATTCTTGCGCTTAACGCGGCTATTGAAGCTGCAAGGGCGGGTGAAGCAGGAAAGGGCTTCGCGGTAGTTGCGGACGAAGTAAGAAACCTCGCCGCTAAATCGGCTGAAGCTGCGCAAAACACCACGAAGATGATCGAGGACACTGTTGCCGCAATTGAAAACGGAAACAACATTGTAAACGAAACAGCTGAAATGATGAGCACGGTTATGGAATCCGCTTCACAGACAACCGACCTCACCAACCAGATATCCGATTCGACCAAGGAAGCGGCTGACTCTATCCGTCAGATCTCCGTCGGAATTGAACAGATTTCCAGCGTTGTCCAGACTAACTCCGCAACAGCGGAAGAATCCGCCGCTGCTTCGGAAGAGCTTTCCGCACAGGCAACAACGCTTAACGAACTTGTCGGCGCTTTCACACTCCGCGATACCGACGCTTTCGGAAAAGAACACTGAATAGGCTAAAACACACAAAGGCTGCGATTTTTCGCAGCCTTTCTTTTTTTCTGATACAGCCTGACGGCATTTGTTGTATGAAGTGACATATTCCGTGGAGTTTGCGGCTTTTATTTTTCAGTATTTGTAGGTTTGTCAATGATTTTGTACACGATAATTAGAAAGGAATTCAACGGGA
>USOZ01000340.1 GCA_900556525.1 uncultured Oscillospiraceae bacterium
AAATACATCAAGTATTCCTGCGTCACTTTCGTGCAATCCTGGGGGCGGCTTCCGCTACGAAAAATCTGTCTGCGTAATCTGCATACCCGATTTAATCAGCGCTTCCCTAATACCCGACATATGACCAAAGCCTGCGGTTTTGGCGAAAGCGGGAGCGCACGGATTTTTCAAAGGAGGCGGGCTGATGCTGAATATAATCTGCGGAGAAGCGGGAACGGGAAAATCCACCGAGCTTTACAGCCGCATAAAAGAGGACGCCCAAAAGGGTCGGAGGGTTTTTCTGTTTGTGCCTGATCAGTTCTCTTTTGAAGCGGAGAAAATTATATATAAAAGCGTTCCGCCGCCTGCGTCGGTAAACGTTTCGGTCACGATGTTCTCGCGCGCGGCGCAGAAACTGCTTCACCTTTACGGCGAAACGAAAGCGTATGCCGACGACGTTGTAAAGACTATGCTGATGACGCGCGTGCTGAATACGCTTGCCGCGCAGGGCAGGCTTGTCTATTATCGGCGGCAGCTCAAAAAAAGCGGATTTCCCGCCTTTGCGCTTAATATTGTGTCGCAGCTTCGCAGTTCCGGACTTACCCCGTCGGGACTTCGCTCGGCGGTCGGGGAAAACGAGGATTTCGGCGAGCTGCTGATGAATAAGCTGAACGATATTTGTGAAATTTATTCGGAATATGACGGACTGCTGACGCGTTCGTTCGATGACAGGCTCGATGATGTTCGCAGAGCGGCGGAGTTGGCTGCGCAGACGGATTATTTTGAGAACGCCTGCTGTTATTTTGACGGATTTGATGATTTTTCGGGAAGCCAGTTTGTGTTTATAGGTTCACTGCTGCAAAGGGCGGGGAATGTTACTTTTGCGATAACTTCCGACAGTCCCGACAGCGTGAAATCGCATTTTCGCGGAACGTCGCGCATTATTTCAAAGCTGCGCGAGATGACCGACGGCGAAGCTGAAATTACCGTAATGAAAAAGCATTTTCGCGACCCGAAAGGGCAGATAATAAAGGCAAAAGATCCGTGGCAGGAAAGCGACTGGATATGCGCCCGCATACGCGGTCTTATGGACGAGGGCTATCGCTGCCGCGATATTGCCGTGCTGACCGCAAACCCCGTCTACAGCCGCATTCTGGGCAGCGCCATGAAGAAGTATGAAATTCCTTTTTTTGCGGACATTCCCGAGTCGCTGCTGAGTAAATCGGCGGTTCGCTTTTCGCTGGACGCGCTTCGGGCGCTGAGTTTTGAGACCGACGACCTGCTAAGGTACATAAAAAGCGGTTTTGTGCGCCACGGCGACGGGAAAACGATAAGCCGCGTGCAGATAGACAGGCTCGAACGGCTTTCGAGGAAATATGACCTGCGAAAACGGGACTGGCTAAGGGCGTTTCCCGAAAAACTTGACGAAAGCGGCGAGCTTGAAGAACTTCGCAGAAGTGTTGTCGAGCCGCTTAAACGGCTGAAAAAGCGTATAGACGGTGCTGACGGTGCCGAAATGACCGCCGCGCTCTGTGATTTTATATGCAATGAAATGGACATAAACCGTTCGCTTTACGGGCTTTGCCTTGGCGATACGCGCGACGAGAACGGAAAAATTGTCGTAAATAAAAAGAAAATGGAGGAATACAGCGCTGTCTGGGATGATACGGTGACGATCTTCGAGTCGGCACACGAGGCGCTCAAGGGATATTATCCCTCGCTGTCGGAATATATTGATATTCTTACGGGAATATTCGCCGCGGCGCAGATTGCTAAGCCTCCGCAGGTGCTTGACGCGGTGACAATAGGAGACGTTGAGCGAAGCAGGCTGCGCCGCGTGCGCGCGGTGTTCATCTGCGGGTTCAATCAGGGCGTAATGCCGCGTCCGACCCGCGCTTCGGGTGCGTTTACGGGCGGCGAAACGGAGCAGCTCGCGCAGTGCGGAATAGCGATAGGCGGCGACCGCGAATCGCGCTACGCCTCGGAAATGTTCCTGCTTTACCGCTGTACGAATATTCCCGAAGAACGCCTTTTTGTTACATTTCCCATGCTCAGCGAGAGCTTTTCGGAGCTTTCCCCCTCGCCGTATATCGAAAATATAAAGCGGAATTTCGGAGCGGAAATACTCGGCGCGGACGAATTCGGCGCGGATTTCTACTGCCGAACCGTGCAGTCGGCGCGGAGGTTTCTTGCGGGGATATATTCCGACCCGTCACGCCGCGCGGAGCGTGAAAGCATAATCGCGGCACTAGGTAAGGACATTTCCCTTTACGAGGACGGCGACGGCGGGCGCAGGATAATTTCTCCCGAACAGGCGAGGGCGCTGCTTTCGCTCAAGACATATTCCCCGACCGCGCTTAACAGCATAAACAACTGCAAATTCGGATTTTTCTGCGCATACGGGCTGGGTCTGCGCGAGGAC
>USOZ01000341.1 GCA_900556525.1 uncultured Oscillospiraceae bacterium
CTCGCGCCTAACTGCGGCGCTTGCTTTAGGCAAGCGCCGCAGTGCGCGCCTTCCCGCCGCCCAAACCAATCGCACAAAAATACCCGTGAGAAAAAATCCTCACGGGTACGTTTTTGTTCTGTTTTATCACGTCGACGAGAAAAGCATTCTGTCGTTCGCAAGCTCTGCACCGCTGATTTCGGAGAACTTGTGGAGCAGCTGTTCAACTGTCAGATTTTTCTTCTCCTCGCCCTTTACGTCGAAGATTATCTGACCGTTGTTCATCATGATAAGGCGGTTACCATAGGTTATCGCGTCCTTCATGTTGTGCGTTACCATGAGCGCGGTAAGGTTGTTTTCGTCGATTATTTTCTGAGAGAGCGCGAGAACCTTTGCCGCAGTTTTCGGGTCAAGAGCCGCCGTATGCTCGTCGAGAAGCAGGATTTTCGGCTTCTGAAGCGTTGCCATAAGCAGCGTAAGCGCCTGGCGCTGACCGCCGGAAAGAAGTCCGACCTTGCTGGTCATTCTGTCCTCAAGTCCGAGGTCGAGAGTCTTTAGAGTCTCCTTGTAGAGCTTTCTCTCCTCGTCGCTTATGTGCCAGCGAAGCCCTCTGCGCTTACCGCGTCTGTATGCGAGCGCAAGATTTTCTTCAATGCTCATGTTCGCCGCAGTACCCATCATAGGATCCTGAAAAACGCGTCCGAGAAAGGCAGCGCGCTTGTGCTCGACCTGTTTTGTTACGTCCTGACCGTCGATTTCGATTCTGCCGTTGTCAATACGGAACACGCCTGCGAGAGCGTTAAGCATTGTGGACTTTCCCGCGCCGTTTCCGCCGATAACTGTAACAAAATCGCCCTTGTCAAGGTCGAGATTTACGCCGTTTAGCGCTTTTTTTTCATTTATTGTGCCAGCGTTAAAGGTTTTGTGAATATTTTCGAGTTTAAGCATTTCACTCTTCCTCCTTCGCTTCGACAAATTCTTCGGTTATCTCCTCGGGAACGTCATTTTCGCCGTCATAATCCACAGATTTAACACTGTTGAGAACAGGTTCAAGTCCTATAGGCTTAGTCGGCTCACCGCCGTTTCTTTTCTTAATGAGCTTGTTTATTCCCTTTTTGATAAGCGGGAGCGACAAGCAGAACGTTACCGTAATGGACGTGAACAGCTTGAGATCGTTCGCTTCCATACCCGCATTCATTACAAGTGCAATTATCATACGATAAATGACTGCGCCGACAGGCAATGCGATAAGAACACGGTGGAACGACTTTGTTCCGATTATAACTTCACCGATAATAAGGGAAGCAAGTCCGATAACGATAGAACCGATACCCATTTGAACATCGGCAAACGCCTGATACTGTGCGATAAGAGCGCCCGCAAGCGCGATAAGTCCGTTCGAGATAACGAGTCCGAGAATTATCATTGTTGAGGTGTGGATACCCTGCGCGCGAACCATTTTGTGGTTATTACCGGTCGCGCGGATAGCCGAACCGATTTCCGTTCCGAAGAACCAGTAAATAATGACCGAAACGATAACGACCACTATAAGACCGAGGATAAGCGCCGAGAAGTTTTTATTCTTGATCACGTCGTATAACCAGCTCATTCCGTCGCTCTTATCATAATCACCGACCATATTCGTGAGCAGATCAACAAGAGGAGTGAACACGGTATCGACCGCCTTGCTTCCGTTTGAAGAAAGCGGAACATTTGCGCGTCCCATTATGCGAAGATTTATGGAATAGAGCGCCGTCATGGTAAGTATTCCCGAAAGAAGAATCGGGATTTTGAGCTTTGTATGGAGCACGCCTGTAACAAGACCGGCGCAGAAACCCGCACACATTGCGATAAGTGTTGCTATCCACGGGTTGAAGCCGCAGGTAATAAGTACAGCGGCAGTTGCGCCGCCAAGGGTTATTGAGCCCTCGCATGACATATCTGCCATGTCCAGTATTCGGAACGTAAGGTATACGCCAAGCGTTACGATTCCCCACAAAAGACCGAGGGCAACCGCACCTGTAACAATATTCAGCATTTTATTTTCACCTTTCGGGAGTTTTATGGCAATTTCGCACAAAGAATATGCGCTACCGCCTGAGAATTACTCTTTTCATTATACACTATATTTTTTGAAATTTCAAGTACCCTTTCAGCATTTTTTGGCGTTAAAGCAAAAAATCCGCAGGAAAAGTTCTTTCCTGTCTTTTCCCGCAGCTTTTTTCACGGCATTGTGCTCCCGCACCGCAATTTTCAGGCAATGAAAACTTCCTAAACCGTCAGCAGGTCTTACCCGTCATGTCCGCAGGCTGCACTTTCTCAATGCTTCTTCTCCCCGCACGGGCGGCGCGCCGCCTTTTTTCGCCCCTTCGGGGCGAAAAAAGTGCCGTGCAGC
>USOZ01000342.1 GCA_900556525.1 uncultured Oscillospiraceae bacterium
TGAAATTCCCGCGCACAGCGGCAGCATTTCGCTCGAACTTAACGGCGAAATCGTGAATGTTCCGACCTCTCCGTCGGGAAATATGCTGCTCGACCTGCTCAATCTCATAGAAATTGACCCGACCGAGCCTGATACCGAGCTTGTTCTTGAAATAAACGGAGCGCCCGCGAATTTCAGCTCGCCAATTCCGCTCTGCGGGTCTTTTTCGGTCTCGCTTTCCGGCGATAAGGCGGTAATAAGGCTTCGGAAAAAGTAAGGAGCGAATATTTGAAACACGCAGAAAAACGGCTTTGCGGAGCGCTTGCGGCAGCGATAATGCTTTCGGGCTGCACTCATCCGCTTGAATATAAAGAAAATACGCCGCCCGCGGTCACAACTTCGGAAAGCGAGACCGAAAAAGACCCGCAGAGCGAAACCGAGATAATCCCCGAGGTCAAAGACAGCGCCGACCGCTATCGTCCGAGCGATTTTGTCGTAGCTCAGACGGACTACAGCGAAACTTATCAGCCCGAGTTCAACACCGACGCATACGCGTATACGGACGGACTTGCGGGCTATAACGGCAGCGGCTATATCCGCCTCGGAAGCGGCGAGCATACCGTGCTTAAAGTGACCGTTCCCTCGTCGCAGCATTACAAAATAGGGCTTAGGATATGCTCTACGGGGTGTAAAGTTTCCCTGCTTACGGGCGGGACCGAGGACGCCTCGGAACCCGACGGAAACGCTGTCGGCGCGGTATATGTCCGCGAAAGCGTAATGTTCAGCTATGTCTATCTCGATGCGGTGTACCTGCAAAAGGGCGAGAATAATCTGGCCATAAATACTCTTTCGGGAATAGCGTATGTCGACGAAATTTCGATCGAGAACAGCGAAACGGTCCCCGCGCTCGCATACGCCGTTTCGACGGGCTGTATAAACAAGAACGCGGACGAAATGACAAAAACGGTAAAAAAATATCTTTCGGACGTTTACGGGAACAAGGTAATAACGGGACAGTTCTGCTCGGCGGGAACGAATACCGAGATAAACGCCGTGTATATGTCCACGGGGCGTTACAGCGCCATGCGCTGCGGAGATCTGGGGATCTTTTCGGAGCATTACGAGGGCAGCGACAAAAATGACGAAAACGAAATAGCGGCTGCGGCGGACTGGTGGAAAAGCGGTGGACTTGTCAGTTATACATGGTACTGGTATGCGCCTAGTGATGAAAAATCGCATTATTTTGCCGAAATGACCGACTTTAAGCTGTCAGACGCGGTTTGCGACGTTTCGGCGGCGCTGCTTGACGCAGAGGGCTTGCAGACCTACGAACAGACGGGAAAGGTAACGCGTGGGTGCTACGACCTGCTTAGGGATATCGACATTGTCGCAAGTAAGCTGAAACTGCTTCAGGCGCAGGGCGTTCCCGTAATTTTCCGACCGCTCCCGCAGGCGGGCAACGGCTGGTACTGGTGGGGCGAGGACGCGGAAAGCTATCTCTGGCTTTACGAGCTTATGTACCGCCGCCTTACCGAATATCACGGGCTGAACAACCTCATCTGGGTGTGGAGCGGCGAAAGCTATGAGTTTTATCCCGGCGACGAGTACGCGGACATTGTGAGCATGGATATTTACACGGATTCGGACATTTCCGGAAACAGCCGAATGCTCGACGCGATACACTACACGATACGCACAAAGCCGTGCGCGCTTACGGAGTGCGGCCGCGTCCCTAATCCCGACCTGCTCAAGCGGGACAATTCATACTGGCTCTGGTTCGGGCTTTGGCGCGGGGATTATATAATCAACGCCGACGGCAGCATTTCATATGAACACACGAGCGCGGAGGATCTCGACTACGCGTATAACAACGAGCTGTTCATAACTAAAGACGAATTGCCCGATTTTTCGAGATATTTCTGATGAAAAGACCTGCGGAACATTGATTCCTGCGGGTCTTTTTATATCATTGTGCCAAAAACGGCGCTTTGCGGCGATTTTTTTCTGCACTTTTTATTATTGTAAACTTTTTCGGGGAATGATATAATAATTAGGATACACTATTTTATATAAAAGGAACTGAAACACATGGAAATAAACGAAATGCTCGCGAAACTCTGTGCGCCTGCGGGAGTTTCGGGCGCGGAAGAGCCTGCCTGTGAAGCGGCGCTCGAACTGCTCCGCGAATATATCCCCGACGCAGCGGCGGACGACTTCGGCCGGTTATCCGTCCCGCCGCAGTTCGCCGCCTTTATAAAGCCCTTTTCGTCGATATATGTGACGATAAAGCCTATCTCGTCAATGTGCGCTTCGAGCAGCAGGGTAGGCTTCCCGTTTTCGCGGTCGCCGAGAAATCCGCATACGCAGCCGATCATTGTGCCAAAAACGGCG
>USOZ01000343.1 GCA_900556525.1 uncultured Oscillospiraceae bacterium
GCCCGCGAAAGATTTCTGCGCGCCCGAAAGCGTGATATCGGACGAGGCGAACGCAATTCTCGCTCGGTCGTATCTTGAGCTTGCGAAAAAGAGCGACTCCCCGCGTGAAGCGATAGCGCTCGTGAAAAAGGCGGAGCAGTCCGCCGACAAGGGCATCTACAAGAGCCGCGAGGTCAAAACCGAGATCCTTGTTCTTATGGACGAACTTGCGGAAAAGCTTTGAGGGAGGTGAGCAAATGGGCATCGAAAAGAAGAAAAAACGGTTTGTTTCCAAAGATGCGCAGTCGCTCGGCTTTGACGCGATACAGATAATCGTCGATACCGAAACGGGTGTGAATTATCTGTGCGTGTTCGGTCAGGGCGGAGGAATCACACCTTTGCTTGACGAAAACGGCAAGGTTATTGTTGATAAATAACACATTTTGACGAAACCACAGAATATTGTGGATAATCTCGGTTTATAACACAAGATATAGTAATTTTCTGAATATTTTTGTTAGAACTCTCAATTTGGGAGTTCTTTTTTTGTTTATTATAGCCAAAAAGAGGTTAAAAATTTTTCTGTTTTTTCTTTAACTGCGGCGGAAATTTTTCTTGATTTTTCCTTGCAGGTGTAGTATAATAACATTACAGTGGTTTTTTAGCCACTAATTTGGCAAAAAGTGGTGATTGTTCACACTTTCCACCAAGTTTTCAACCGTTTTTAAGGTCAAAATCGGACAAATAAGAGTTTTCAACGTTGAAAGTGTTGAAAACTTTGCGAAAGGAGTGATAAGGCTTGAACGAAGAACTTGATCTCGACCTCATGTGCGGCGAATTCAAAAGCACGCTCGACACAAAGGGAAGAATGAATTTCCCCGTAAAGGTGCGCGAAATGTTCGGAAACAGCTTTGTCATCTCCAAAACTATCGACGCGCAATGTATAAAGGTATATTCGCTTGAGGACTGGCACGAACTTGTCACAAAGATAAAGTCGCTCCCGCAGACGCAGACGGCGGCTATCCAGCGTTTCCTGTTCGGAAGCGCTTTCCAGACCGAACCGGACAAGCAGGGAAGAATTCTTATTCCCGCGCCGCTCAGAGAATATGCGGGGCTTGAATCGGACATTGTAATAGTGGCGCTTTCTGGGCGCGCGGAAATCTGGGACAAGGCAAAGTGGGACGCGCTCAACAACACGGGCGACACCGCAGACCTTGCGAAGACCGCAATGGAGCTTGGAATTTAACATGGAATTTCAACATAAATCGGTACTGCTTATGCCTGCTGTGGATGGGCTTTCGGTCAAATCGGACGGCGTTTATGCTGACTGCACCGCAGGCGGCGGCGGACACAGCCTTGAAATAGCGAAACGGCTCGGCGAAACGGGAAAGCTCATCTGCTTCGACCAGGACAAGGAAGCTATAGCGGCGGCGAAAAAGCGCCTCGCGGACTATTCGCCCGTTTTTGTCAACCGCAATTTCTGCACCATAAAAGAATCGCTCGAAGAACTCGGCATAGAAAAGCTCGACGGAGCGCTGCTTGACCTCGGAGTTTCGTCGTATCAGCTTGACAATGCGGAGCGCGGGTTCTCGTTTCACGAGGACGCGCCGCTTGATATGCGCATGAGCGGCGAGGGTATGAGCGCATACGACGTTGTGAACGAATATTCAGCCGAGGAGCTTGAACATATCCTGTTCAGCTACGGCGAGGAAAAGTTCGCACGCGGCATTGTAAAAGGCATTGAAAAGGCGAGAACGATAGCGCCGATAAAGACGACGGGCGAGCTTGCCGAGATCATACGCAATAACGTACCGCTGAAAGTGCGGCGGGAGAAAAACCCCTGCCGAAAGACGTTTCAGGCGATACGCATAGAGGTAAATCACGAACTTGACGTGCTTAAAACGGCACTTGACGATATTTTTGAACTGCTTGACCACGGCGGGAGAATTTCGGTAATAACTTTCCATTCTCTCGAGGATAGAATTGTTAAACAGAGGTTTAAAGAACTTTGCGAGGGCTGCACCTGCCCTAAAGAATTCCCCGTGTGCGTGTGCGGAAAAAAGCCGCGCGCGCAGCTCATCACCCGTAAGCCGATAACGGCGGATGAGCAGGAGCTTGAGGAAAATCCCAGAAGCAGAAGCGCAAAGCTAAGGGTTTTGGAAAAGCTGTAATACAGCTAAAAAGGAAGGATTTTGAATGTATCAGGATAATTTAGCCTATGACCTGTCGCTCTTTGACGTTGACGAGGAGCAGGAAAAGAAAAAAGCGAAAAAGCGCGCCGAAAGCCGCATAAAAATATCGGCGAAAAAGGCTGTCGCGCGTAACGGTAACGCTTTTGCTGCGGTAATATGCGTTGCGGCGTGCATGGCG
>USOZ01000344.1 GCA_900556525.1 uncultured Oscillospiraceae bacterium
AACCTGCGGCGCGGTTTATCTATTGGAGGAAATAGTTCTCGTAAATAATAATTGATTAAATCCCGTCTGGATTATAGAGATAGTATACTTCATTCAGCGCAAAAAATCAACCCAGGTAGGCAAAATCACAAATTACAACAAAAAAACACCCTGAAGTTTTTCAACCTCAAGGTGTTCTGAGCTGGAGCTGCTATCCAGATTCGAACTGGAGACCTCATCCTTACCAAGGATGCGCTCTACCAACTGAGCTATAGCAGCACAATCACAGCTCAATTATTTTACCACAAGAAAGACTGCTTTGCAAGTGTTTTTTGCAAAAAAATCCGTTTTCTCTTGCTTTTTTAAATTGCTTGTGATATACTTTGAGTTAGTTGGTGCTAACCGATTGATATAATACCTTTAGTCGTGTATCGGGGCGGAAAGCCATGAATGTGCAAAATAAGATTTAACAGGAGACTGCCATGAGTGAAGAAAAAATAAAGCCTGTACTCACAGGCTCGGCGGAGACGATGCTTCAAAGCTTTTATGCGCGGGCGAAGTATTCCATGTCCAAAAACTGCAAATTCTATGACGCAAAAGCTGTAGAGCTTGTCAAAAAAATTGACTACGACTTCTCGAAAGCCGAAAAAGATTCCACAATGAGCAACGGCGTTATTGCACGAACTATCGTATTTGATGAACTGGTAAAGGATTTTATTGAAAAAAATCCTGACTGTACGGTCGTGAACATAGCCTGCGGGCTTGATACGCGTTTTTACCGCATGGACAACGGACGCATAACATGGTACAACGTCGATCTCCCCGAAACGATAGAAGTGCGTGACGCAATCTACAATGAAAGCGGCAGAGTATCGACAATAGGCGTTTCGGCGCTTGACCCTGCGTGGGCTGAAAAAGTGACAAAAAGAGGGAAAATACTGTTCATAATCGAGGGACTTTCCATGTACCTCACCGCTGAAGAGAATGCGCGTATGCT
The DNA here is from genome assembly GCA_900556525.1 of uncultured Oscillospiraceae bacterium. GTDB lineage: Bacteria > Bacillota > Clostridia > Oscillospirales > Ruminococcaceae > Ruminiclostridium_E. The sequence goes on from USOZ01000344.1 coordinate 977, forward strand.
TTCGATAATCAGGGACAATTTTGACAATGCAACGGTTTTGCTGGAGCGCCTTGCGAAAAAATGGGTCAACAAGGAACACACTGAGAAATCAATTCAGGACACAGGCGCGAAATTTGTTTTCGGGGCAGATACTTTCGACGATCTCGGCAGTGCGGCCAAGGGATTCCGCTGTGTGAAAAACGACGACATCATTCGCGGAATGACGGTAATAATCCCTTTGTTTAAGCCGTTTCGGAAGCTCCCGTACATTCACAAAATAGCGCAGAAGATACTTATTTTCGAGAAAGCGTGACTGTGGAGGAACATTTTTCCAAGAGAAATTTTTGAAAAAAACACTTGACATTGCAAAAATGCTGTGCTATAATGCAATCACTAAAGGCGTTGATGAAGACGGAACCTGTAAGCTATTTTCTCAGAGAGCCGGGGGCGGTGTGAGCCCGGTAAAATGCAGCAGAATTTCCCATCGCTTCTGAGCCGGAAGCCCCAAAGGTTTAAACACCCAGTAGGCGTTTCCCGCGAATGCTGCGTAAGTGCATAGAAGTTGTCGGACTTCGAAGAGGTGGCGGGTCTTGTATCCGCAATTTGAGTGGTACCGCGAGTGATAAGAAATTTCACCCGTCTCAAAGCAATCAAAAGCTTTGGGGCGGGTTTTTGTTTTGCTCCGAAGCAAAAAATCGGAAAGGTGGAAAACAATGTTATCTCTCGACAAAGTATTTAACGCGCAGACGGTTCTAAAAAGTATTATCCGTGAAACAAATCTGGTCAGAGCGTATGGAATCGCGCCCGAATGTGAACTTTATCTAAAGCCCGAAAATTTGCAGATAACGGGTTCGTTCAAGGTAAGAGGTTCGGCTTATAAAATGGCTCTGCTGTCGGACGAGGAAAAGGAAAAGGGAGTTATCGCCTGCTCGGCGGGCAACCATGCGCAGGGGGTAGCGCTTGCCGCGACGCGCAGCGGCATTAAGTCGCTGATATGCCTGCCCGACAATGCGCCTATCTCGAAAATTGAAGCGACAAAAGGCTTCGGCGCGGAGGTTTGTTTAGTTGAGGGCTGTTATGACGACGCATATCAGAAAGCACTGGAGCTGAAAGAAAGCGAGGGCTATACGTTCATTCACCCGTTTGACGATGAAAACGTGATCGCGGGGCAGGGGACGATCGCGCTCGAAATTCTGAACGATATTGACAATATTGACGCGATCGTTGTCCCCGTGGGCGGCGGCGGACTCATATCGGGAATTGCCTACACCGCAAAGCAGATACGGCCGTCGATAAAAGTGTACGGGGTTCAGGCGTCTGGCGCCCCGAGTATGTTCAATTCCATAAAGGACGGCGAGATCGAGTGTCTCCCCTCCGTTTCGACTAGGTCGAT
>USOZ01000345.1 GCA_900556525.1 uncultured Oscillospiraceae bacterium
TAACTTTTCAGGCAGCATATTCAGATGGACAGATATATTACGATGAATATGTTCAAGCCATTGTAAGAGAAGAAGCTTATGCGGAAATGGAAGAGATTCTTTCTCAATATTATAAGGATTTTTTTCTTGCTGCTGATGTCTTGAGCCCTAATATTGGATACTCGGAAAGAGAAATTATCCCAGATTTACAAATATATCAGATGTTTCAATAGCAAGCTATGAGGAAAAATATGGTGATAAAATGATTCTTTCATTTGAAATAATTTTTAATGTTAATGAAATAGAGAGTTATGAGGAAGTTTGTAAAATTTGTGAACAATATTCTCAAAAATTTACTAATGGCTGTGTGAACTATTTTTGTTATTATATGGATTCAGCGGCTATTAATGAATGTAAGAAAATAAAACAGGATGATTATTGGGATCATTTTCGTGTTAACTCAAAAATGAAAATTTGGGGTAATAATGTTGAGTATATATATCGTTTTAAAGAAAGTAGATTTTATTTAAGTCAATTATCAGATGGAAGAATATTTCAACGTTTTAACAATGACGGATCGCCTATAACAGAAAGTGAGGAATAAAAAATGAGTTATACGGATAAAGAGTTACTAAGAGCATCACAGATTGCGTATTATACTGTGAATGACACGGATATTGCTAATTGAAAGGAAGCTTATGATGACAAAAAGACGTGTTTTAAGAGCGATTTCGCTGTTGGCGGCGGTTTTTGTGCTTTCGGGGTGCGTGAATCAAAAGGAAGAGGAAAGAAACCTTGCTAAAGCTTTAGAAGAAGAATATGGCGAGGAATTTGTAGTGGTAGATTCTATTGTTACCAGTGCAAATTGGCTTAATGCGGGACCTTTGGAAGCAGTTTGTTATCCAAAAGCAAATAGAAACTTAACTTTTCAGGCAGCATATTCAGATGGACAGATATATTACGATGAATATGTTCAGGCTGTTGTAAGAGAAGAAGCTTATGCGGAAATGCAAGAGATTCTTTCTAAAAAATATAAGGATTTTCTTTTAGATGTCAATGTATTTCAACCTATGATTGAATACTCGGAAAGAGAAAATTATCCCAGGTTTACAAATATATCAGATGTTTCAATAGCAAGTTATGTGAAAAAGTATGAAAATAAAATGAGGTTGGCATTTTATATTATTTTCGATAAAACAGAAGTAAAAAAATATGATGAGGTAAGAGAAGTTTTTGAAAAATATTCTGATAAATTTGATAATGCACAAGTAAATTTTTGGTGTTATTATTCAGATAATAATACAATTTCCGAACTCAGATCTGAGAAAGAAAAGGATATTTGGGGCAATTTTAACTTGAGATTTAAGACAAACCGTTCAGAGGTACCTGAGTATTTGTACTGTCGCGAGAATGGCATTTTTTCCCTGTATTGGATTTATGATGCAGAAGGCTTGAGAAAATATGATGTAAACGGCAATGAGATTATTGAAAGCGAGGAATAAAAAATGGCATACACCAACAAGGAGGAAAAAACTGTGGAAATTAAAACGCTTCTCGGACGTGATTATGTTATTTTGGACGGCGGCTTCGGAACGGAAATGCAAAAGCGCGGAATGAAGCCGGGCGAAACCTCTGAGATAATGAATTTTAAAATGCCCGACGAGGTCAGAAATGTGCTGCGCTCATACGTCGAGGCAGGCTCCGATATTATAAGCGCGAACACTTTCGGCGCGAACAGGCCGAAGCTCGAAGGCTCGGAATACACCGTTGGTGACGTGGTGAAGCAGGCGATGAAGCTCGCGCGCGAGGCTGTCGCGGGGACAGATACGCTTGTTGCGCTCGATATCGGGCCGCTCGGTCAGCTTCTCGAACCGACGGGAACGCTGAAATTTGAAGAAGCGTACGAACTGTTCAAAGAAATAATCGACGCGGGGAAGTCCATGGCGGACTTGATAGTTATTGAAACCATGACCGACCTTTACGAGATAAAGGCGGCGCTGCTTGCGGCAAAGGAAAACAGCAGTCTTCCAGTTTTCACATACATGACTTTTGAGAAAAACGGCAGAACTTTTACAGGCTGCTCACCCGCCGCAATGGCGCTTACGCTTGAGGGTCTGGGCGCGGACGCAGTCGGCGTGAACTGCTCTCTTGCGCCGTCCGAACTGCGCGAAATTGTAAAGGAAATTTCCGAGTGGACAACGCTGCCGCTTGTAATAAAGGCTAACGCGGGACTGCCCGACCCGATAACGAACGAATACAGCGTTTCGGCTGAGCAGTTCGCGGAGGATTATCGCTTTTTTCCCCCTGCCCCCACACCCACGAGCCCGGCTGCGCCGTCAAGCAAGCCGTGGATGCCGGCCAAAT
>USOZ01000346.1 GCA_900556525.1 uncultured Oscillospiraceae bacterium
GGGGTTCCTGAAAGAGCCGCAGGAACGTTGCACTTTACCGAAGCGCTTCCAGGTGCAAACTGCGGCGGGTGCGGTTTTTCGGGCTGCGAGGGGTATGCCAATGCCGTTGCAAAGGGCGAGGCAGCGCCGAATTTATGTAAGCCCGGCGGTGCGCCCGTAACAATAGCCCTGAGTGAAATAATGGGCGTTGCGGCGCAGGTGCAGGAACGCGAATACGCCTATGTAAAGTGCAACGGAAATTGCGAAGCGACCGAGAACAAATTCGTTTATATTGGCACGGGAAGCTGCGCCGCCGTTGAGAAATTCTACAACGGAAAAGGAAAGTGTACGTCTGGCTGTCATGGACTCGGAGACTGCGTTAAAGTCTGCGAAAATAACGCAATCTGTATAAAAAACGGAGTTGCCGTTATAAACCCCGAGCTTTGCACTGCCTGTGGAAAGTGCGTTAAGGTCTGTCCGAACAAGCTCATTTCGCTGATAGGCGAGAGCCAAAAATTCATTGTTCGCTGTTCGTCGACCGACCCCGGAAAAATCACCCGCGCAGCGTGCAAAAACGGCTGTATCGGCTGCGGCATCTGCGCTAAAAAATGTCCTGTCGGCGCGATTGCTGTGAGCGCAAATCATGCTGTCATTGACGCGGGGAAGTGTATCGGCTGCGGTACTTGCGCACAGGCGTGTCCGATGAAGTGCATTGCAAAAATATGAAAATAGTTCGGTGAGAACAGGGAGGTTCGCTATATGCGCCGATGGCTTTCGGCTGTTGCCGAGCATTTTAAAAACATAAAAAATATACTTGCCCAGAACGCCGTTAAAGAGCTTCTTGCTGACGACGACTGCGCCGAAAGGCTTCTTGACAGTTACATTCTGAAAAAAAACAGCCGCCGCGTGTATACATTTACTGCAATTCAGCTGCTCATTGGGATTTTTGGCTTTGTTTTCGGATTTCTTTTTGCAGGCAAGCTTGATTCGGGACTGATTTTCTCGACGATAGGTTCGCTGATACATATTGCCTGCGCCGTTGTGTTCTTTTCTGCATATAATCATGAGTTAAGTCAAAGGCAGCATGATGAAGAACGCTTGAAAGTTATGCTTAGGATGTACTGGAGTATGTTCATATTTAGCGGAATAATGAACGCAATAGGCGAGTATCAGACATCGCATACGATATACGGGTTCTTGATATACCTTATTTTGGTGCAGTTTGTCCCAATTTTTCATATTGTCGGGGCAGCGGTGAGCGGTGCGGTTTTTCTGGTCCCTGCGGTTATTTTCGGCGTTCTTGAGCATTGCAGTTTTATATATTACGCTCTGCTTTTGATTGTGGCAGCTTTCTGGATATGGGGATTTGCCTTAAAATATAACTGTTATGCTGGAATGTGGATAAACCGCCGCAGACTCGAAACGGTCGAGGAACGCTGTCTGCGGATTTCACACACCGATTCGCTTACTGGAATGTTGAACAAAGCGGGTCTATCAGAAAAATTTCGCGAAAGGTATTCTTCCGCAAACGAAAATCACAAAATTGCCGTCATTCTTATTGATGTTGACAATTTTAGGAGATATAACCACGGTTTCGGCTATGACAAAAGCGATGAGTGCCTGTACACTATATGCAACTGTATAAGAATCATGGCTAAGCCTGTTACCGACATTGTTTCAAGGTTCGGCGGTGATGATTTTGTACTTATTATTGAGGATAAGACAGAGTTAGAGGTACTTAGCTTTGCCGAACAGCTGAGGGAATCGGTCGAGACAATGGCTTTGCCTGCGGGCGAGGGGAAAATTGTAACCATAAGCATAGGAATTTCAGAAATACGCGTGCTTGACGGTAAATCGACATACTCCGAGCTTCTGAATGAAGCTGATATTCAGCTTATGATTGCAAAGCGCAACGGGAAGAATTGTATCGGTTATCGGGGCAGACCGTTTATTCACGACTTACGGAAAAATGTACAGTAGTTGTTCATGTTTTCAAGTTGCATGAACGAGTTAGCATATGCGACCTGTGAAACCCTTGTTACAAAAATTATCAGAAAAGCGGCACAATTTTTGTCAGATTACCGATTGAAATTTGTGCGCAGATTCTGTATAATTATAATATATTTTATAGAAAGCGAGATTGGTATGTATCAGGATTTAATCGATTCAATCGGCTTCCTTGCAAAGTATGACCCGGAGGTTTCCGAGGCAATGGCAGGAGAGCTGAAACGCCAGAAGCGCAATCTTGAACTGATTGCAAGCGAAAACATTGTATCCCCCGCAGTTATGGCGGCGACCTCGTCATAGTCGATCATTCCCGTTTCGTCGCTCAGTCCGTAAGGAATGAAG
>USOZ01000347.1 GCA_900556525.1 uncultured Oscillospiraceae bacterium
CCGTAACGCTCTGCATACGCTCGATATTTTTCTCGATTATGTCTATTGCGCCCTCGTTTATCGGCGGAACAAGCTGGATAAGATACCCGCCCGCCGCTTTTACTTGTCGTTGCGGCGGACTATATGGGAAACGTGAAATGCTACGCGGAAAATCCGCAGGTCGATCTGCCGCTGAAACCGAACGGAAAGCTCGACGTTTCCGGCTATGTCGGAACGGACGGATTTCTCGGCGTTATAAAAGACCTCGGGCTGAAAGAGCCTTACGCAACACAGACGCCTATCGTTTCGGGTGAAATTGCTGAGGACATAACAAGTTATTACGCGGTCAGCGAACAGATCTTCGCAGAGTAAGGCGGTCGTCCTTATCCTTGAGCATTGCGCCCATAATGCTGCCCGCCGTCGCAAGCCGCCCGAGCGCTGCCGAAGCAACCGGCGTGGTCTTGTGGATACGGAAAATTTCATTTACAATGTCTGTGGAATTTATCGCGGAACAGAGAACGCTCCCGTCCGCCGATAATGCCCTTACGATTTTACCCATTTATATCAGTCCTTTTGCTCACTTTTTATTGCGATAAACGTCAGCTTCTCGCTTTTTTCGCTCGGCTCGTTTTCCGTGAGATATTCATAGCAGGCAAGCACTTCAAGTCCCGCTTTTTCTAGCATTCCCCTTATTTTTCCCTCGGAATATGCCGTTTCGGAAAACTCGTCGCAGTACCGCTCATAGTTTCCGTCCTCATTGCAGGCAAAAAAATCAAGGTATATCTGCGTTCGTCCGCCGCCCGCATACTCGTTCTGCCACACACAGTAAACCTCGTCGGTGTCGTAAACAAAAGTGCTGTCCGCGAGAATCTTTTCGTGCTTATACAGCGTGTTCACATCAAAAAGGAACAGCGCACCGGGGTTTGAAAACAGCGACACGCGGTTGAACGTTTCCTGCACAGCCGCTTCATCGGGGAGATGATTTATGCTGTCGAGCGAGCAGACCGTAACGTCTATCGTCCCGAACATATCAAGCCGCGTCATATCCTGACAAAGATATTCTATCCCCTCGTGCGGCTTTCCCGCCGCAATGCTCAGCATTTCGGGAGAAATATCCGTTCCGATAACGTCGTAGCCCAACTGCGAAAAAAGAACGGAAAGGCTTCCCGTTCCACAGGCGAGGTCAAGCAATATCCCCTTTTTTCCGCCGAATTTACGGTTAAGCCCGTCGTAATACGCGGCGATCTCGCCGTAGTCGATATTTTCCGTCAGCTTATCGTAAAAAGCGGCAAAGCTCTCATATCCCATAATTACCCGTTTTCACCGCTTTTTTTCAGTCCTTTTTTTCAAGGCGGCTGAATACCGTATTATATCCGTCTTTTCCGCACTGGAGAGTGCGGTTCACGCGGCTTATTGTCGCGGTGCTTGCGCTTGTTGAATTTACGATGTCGGTGTATACCTTGTCCTCGGTGAGAAGTTTCGCAACAACAAGGCGCTGTGACATTGATTCAAGCTCCTGAATAGTGCAGAGATCCTCGAAGAATGCTTCGCACTCTTCAACGCTTTTAAGCGTAAGAATTGCCTCGTACAAAAATTGTCTGTTTTCGTGGTTGATGATCTGTTTTTTCATGTCGTTCCTCCGTATGTAAGCACTTTAGGCAGCACCGTACAATTATTGTCGTTCAGTTGTGCAGACGGATTTTCCGCACAAGATGACGTAAAGACTTGTGCGCTGTTGCTTTAGCTTACTGCATCATTATATCCGTAGTTTACCACACAAAAGCCGAAAAGTCAAGTATTATTTCCCGCCAAATTATTCAAAAAGCGTGTTTTTTCGGCATATCTCTTGAATTTACGAATTAGTTATGATATAATAGGTACGTCCGCAGGCTGCTTTGCCGCCTGTGCGCATTAAACCCAGCATTTCAGGAACAATGCTTCCTAAGGAAGGAATTTTAAAATGTCCGCAATTATTGACATATCGCTCGCAACAGTGCCGCTTGCCGCATACACGGATAAAAGCAAGGCGCTTTCCGACTATATTGACTCGCTTGTCGAATGTGGGGTCGATTTCTTTGAAATAAGCGCAAGCGTTCTGCCGCTGCTTGAGGGAAAAGATCTCTCAAAGCGTTTTATTCTCCGCATTTCAACCCTCGCCGACCTTGAAATTTGCAGAAAAATCAAATTCGCATATGTGTCCATGTCGATAAATCTTTCCTGCTTTTATGAGGAAATTTCGACGCATAACCGCATTATTGCGGAAGTTCGCGCAGACAGATACAGCGCACCCGCAGTACTTCTTTACGCGTCATCGGAAAAAAACTTACCGTACATATCAA
>USOZ01000348.1 GCA_900556525.1 uncultured Oscillospiraceae bacterium
GGAATCAGCATACGCTCCAAATACGTTTTGCAGTGCTCCGCCGCAGAAGCGCTCGCTTGAATAGAACATTTCGTGATATTCTTCAACATCTCCCGGACCGTTGCCCATTGCGTGGCAGTATTCGCAAAGCACAAGCGGGCGGTGCTCTTCCTTCTTCTCGAGAAATTCTTTCATTCTGTTTATGTCCCAGTACATTCCCGAAACGACGTCAAGAATATCGAGCGGAGTTTCATCAAGACGGTATGTGCTTTCGTAATGCACAAGCCTTGTATCGTCAAGCGCCTTGATAAGCTTTGCCTCAGCAAGCATATTTTCGCCGTAGCCGCTCTCGTTTCCGAGTGACCAGAATACAACACAGGGACGATTGATATCCCGTTTCACAAGCGACTCTGCGCGGTCGCAGATCGCAGCTTTGAAACGCTCGTCACGCGCAATAAGAGCGATCCCGTTGTAGCCGCCCTCCCAAGTCCACTTAAAATCATTCGCGACTTCAACGCAGCCGTGCGACTCAAGATCTGCCTCGTCAATAACATAAAGACCATACTCATCGCAAAGCTGATAAAACAGCGGCGAGTTAGGATAATGCGACGTTCTCACGGCGTTGATATTATGCCGTTTCATAAGAATGACATCTTTTTTCATCTGCTCATACGACGAATAATAGCCCGTGTCCGGATAGCTGTCGTGACGGTTCACGCCGAGAAATTTTATATTTCTGCCGTTTATCATAACGGCGCCGTTCTCGATATAAACATTGCGAAAGCCGACCTTTTCGCCTATCGCTTCCTCGCCTGCTAATATTTTCAGAGAATAAAGATACGGCGTTTCAGCTGACCACAATTTAGGACTTTCTATGTCAATGGCGACTGTTTCGCCGTCCTTTGCACTAAACTCCGCGAGCTTGCTTTCACCATCATAAAGCACAGCGTCGATGTCGCAGCCGTAAGGTGTAAAAATAAGCTTTGCCGAAGAAAGGTCGTCTGACAGAATTGTCTTTACAACGTAATTTTCAAGGCGCTTTTCGGGACGTGAGAGAACATAAACGTCGCGAAAAATCCCAGATAATCTGAACTTGTCCTGATCCTCAAGATAAGTTCCGTCGCACCATTTCAAAACCGCCGCAGTTATGGTGTTTTCTCCCTCGTGCAAAAGCGAAGTTATGTCGAATTCTGAGGTGCTGTGCGAAACCTGAGAATATCCCGCGAATTCGCCGTTGATATAAAGATAAACGCAGCTGTCAACTCCCTCAAAAACGAGAATTTTTTTCATTCCGTCAGCTTTATGATCATAGCTTCGGCTGTAAATTCCCACCGGAATATCATCGGGAACATACGGCGGATCGAACGGTATCGGATAGCATACGTTCGTGTACTGCGGCTTGTCATATCCGTGAAGCTGCCAGTTTGACGGAACAGGGATAGTCTTTTCAAACGGCATTGAAAGAAAGTCGTCCTCAAGGTCGATAATGCTGTTATAATAGCGAAACTTCCACTCGCCGTTCAGAAGCTCAAAATGCTCCGAGCTTTCCCTGCTTTCAAACGGATTCTGCCGCTTTGCGAACGGAATAAAATAGCAGTGCCTTCCGAGCGTCCCGATGTGGAGCAGCTGCGGGTCTTCATGGTAAATCATTTTGCTTTTGGGTGAACCTGCCACGGATATTTTTGAAATGTCCATTGTCATTTTTCTCCTTATATAAATATTGGATTATCAAAACCTACTGTGACATCATTATAAACGATATTGACTTTAACGTCAATAAATGATATTATAAAAATATAACAATATGAATATGGAGGAAAATATTTTGTTCTTTTGCGATTATCCCATTCTGCGCAGCGAAAAGGAGCTGCCGCTGTTTTTGATGAATATTGGTCAGCAGCATTGTCAGGATCATATCATCAGAACGGAGGGCTATTCTTTTCCTCAGATACTTTACTGTACAAAAGGAAGCGGAACTCTGCTGCTCGACAACTGCACGCACATTATTCCACCCAACACAGCCCTGTTTATGCCCGCGTCCTATCCTCACGAATACTATCCGAACGAGGATATCTGGGACATACACTGGGTAGTCCCATCGGGATATGCCTCAAATGATATTCTGCAGCACTTCGGACTGACAAAGCCAAGCATTTTTCCTCTTTCGCAAACAAAGACGCTTGACCATATTTTTCAAAAAATGCATCAGGCTCTCCGAGCGGATTCTGTTTTCGGAAACTATCGAGCCGCGGGATTCTTATACGATTTTCTCATTGAGTTTTATCGCATTATATCCGCCGAAACAGCCGCAAGTTCGCCAAATTCAGCGCTTATAAAA
>USOZ01000349.1 GCA_900556525.1 uncultured Oscillospiraceae bacterium
AAAATGCGGACAAGCCGTAAGAAAAATAAAAAACGCTTTTTCTGTGGGATACAAGTGTTTTTACTGTAAAATCAAACAAATTTTATTTTTTACAAATAAATTTCATAAATGCTATTGACAAAAGGCGGCTTTGGGTATAAAATAGCACCCATAGTGATGAAGCTTTTTCAAAAGAGTTATTCAAAAGCTTACAAAAAAATATGAATATTGAGTCCAATTAGGAGGAAATAACAATGAAAATAAAAAAGGGAGTTGCCTTGCTGCTTTGCGTACTGCTTGTTACCGCATTAGCAGGATTTGCTCCGGCCTCTGCAAGTCAACCGGCATCGAATATAACCGACGCCTCCTTTGCAACTGAATCTGCTGCAACAAGTTTTGCGAGGGAAGAAATTAGACATATAGTGGAAGATTCTCTGCCTAATTGCATATGGAACGAAACAACGGATATTTTCTCATCAATGGCGCTTTATGACTATAATGACGTTTGCATTGGTTATGTTTTTAAGCTTTCCACAGACGGTGAGACGACGGGGTATATTCAAGTCAATAATATAAATAACGAGTTGGTCACTTACTGTTACTCTTTCAGCGGAAAACCCGCATATGAAGGTTTGGCAACCGATAAAGTTACTTCAGTTATTTCTTCAGACGATAAACTCTACTTTTTTGGAAACTTTGCCTATTGTACTAAATTGGCAAATGGCAAGTTCTCTACCGTACAGGATGTTGCCGCATTTTACCATGATTTTTTGAATAAGGCTAATCAGCGCAAAGAAGAATGTAATGTAACAAATGAGAACACTGAATCGATACAGAACACCACTTCCACTCATTCTGTTCAGTCATTTTCTCTTGTGACTACTTCTGATTTCTCGAACCTTTATGCGACTCGTCCTAACGGAACTCGGCAACGAGTGACTCAGCACTGTTCACCAACGGCGGCAACAAATATCATGTTGTATTTCCGTTCAACGGGAGACAGCCCGCTTTCATCGTCTGTGGGTAACAGTACGATTTTCATGGAACTATATTACGCAATGGATACCAATTCAATTTCTTCAAGTAATGAGATTACAGCAACAGGAACGCAATGGTCTAACATTAAGCCGGGCATATCCAGTTTTTGTTCGGGAAGAAATTGCACACCGAGTTCACTTGGAAAAGTAACATCCATTACATACTCTGGAATGAAGAATCATTTGAACGATGGAGAATTACTACAAATCGAGTTAATAAATTTTCCGAGTGTAAACTCAAACCATTCCGTTGTCGCTTTTGATTATTCCGGGAACTATCTCTCGTTGAGCACGGGGTGGGATACTGACTACCACTCCTATCTTTATTCCGGATTATCAATAGGTCAGTATGTCTATGTTGGATACTGATTGTCCATTCAGTTCGGTACTTTCATACTTCGGGCATATCATTCTACCACAAATGAGTTGACCATCGTTGTAATAGCGAGGACCTGAAAGTCCTCGCTATTATCATGTGTGTTTTGCCCTTGTGTTTTCGTGCAAACGATTACTCTTTCCCATATTATTGCGTAATGGCAAGATGAGCAGAAATAATAGCTTCTGTTTCTACATTAGCTTTGAGTAATCCATACGAAAACCGATGGGAAGATAGTTTTAATAGCATATGCCGGGCGCGCCCTCGATTAAAAATAGGGGTGCCTTTGCAGAACCGAAAACGGACTGGCAAGCAGGGCAAAGCGGTACCCACTTTGCTGCTTGCCAACCTGCGAACCCTGCCGGCTTCACACTTGGCAAGCAAGGTGGCTTGGAGCCACTTTGCGCTTGTTGGGGAAATTTGTCCCCAAGCCCCTTTGAACGATTTTTGCAAAATCGGCTGCGCTCCTGCGGAGCTTTCTTCGCCTGCGGCGCGTCAGAGAATCGCGGCGTTATGTGAATGTGTCATTGACATATTCTCTGTTTCTGGGTATACTTGAAACAGAAAAGGAGGTGACGCAGCCTTGAAAATCATCGGTGAACGGCTCAGGGGCTTGCGCGAAAGCGTCAGGCTCTCGCAGGCAAAGCTGGCAAAGGAATTTGGCGTTTCTCAGTCCGCTCTTGCCCGGTACGAAATCGACGATTCTACGCCCTCCCCGGAGGTTTTTCTGAAATACGCCGACTACTTTGACGTGTCGCTGGACTACATTTTCGGCAGGACGGACGACCCCCACGGCATGATCTACAACAACTGCGTGAAGCTCGGCCTGAACAATCCCGAAATGGCGCGGTTCGTGGAAATGTGCTTCGACCCCGGCTCGGCTATGAACGAACGATTGAAGGCAACGCTTGTGCAGATGCT
>USOZ01000350.1 GCA_900556525.1 uncultured Oscillospiraceae bacterium
GTCAACGTTTACGACAGCCGTCTTGTTGATCATATCCGAAACGATTTTTACCGAGCGGTGAAGAACGTCGTCAACCATAACAAAAGCCTGCTGGAATGTGAGCTGCTTTTCGTTGAGCTGAAGCAGACGCTGGTTCGGGATAATTACAAGCGCGTCAACGTGCTTGCGCATCTCGTCGATACCCTTCATAGCCTGATTCATCTTCTGTTCACGTTCAAACTCAAACGGCTTTGTAACAACGCCGATAGTGAGAATTCCCATTTCCTGCGCAATTTCTGCGATAACCGGAGCCGCGCCCGTACCTGTGCCGCCGCCCATACCTGCGGAAATGAACACAAGGGAAGCTCCCTTGAGGTACTTTTCGCCCTCTTCGCGATCCTCTCTTGCTGCCTCGGCGCCGACCTCGGCTCTGCCGCCCGCGCCTCTGCCCTTTGCGCACTTACGTCCTATCTGAACGCGGCGCATAAGCGTTTTATCCTTATTTTTAAGAGCCGCAACATCAGTGTTGACCGCAACGAATTCAATATCAACATCGTCGTCGCTTACGTCCTTTACACCCTTGTCGCGCAGACCCTTTTTCGCCATGTTTTCAACAGCGTTTCCGCCGCCGCCGCCCACACCGAAAACCTTAATCTGAATATTATATACGGCACCCTCGTCAAGATGATCGAACTCGGGTTCTTCACTTTCAACTGCGAAGCCTTCTTCATCAATTTCAATAGCCACGATTTATACCTCCCGATTTTTTCGCAGAACTGTAAAAACAGAATTCCTTACTTAGATTTATTGTAGCAGATTTCCGACTAAATTTCAATACCTTTTTTAAAAAAAGTAAAACATTTCACTGTACATTTTTACATAAAACACAAAATATAGTGGTTTTGTAACAATTTGGTTACATTTTATGGTCATTGCGGTGCTTCTTCGGCGTTCTCCGAGGTCTGTTCTCCCGTTTCTTCGGTTTCGGGCGGAGTTGTCTCGGGCGGGCGCGTCTGCGCAGACGTAAGCGGCCGCTGTATCACCTTGTCAGTGTTGGTAACGTCGAGCGAAACCCTCGCGCCGTCGTCGATATATTTGTCGATAAGCTCCTTCACCATAGACAGCTTCTGTTCGAGCTGATATATCGTGCCGAGCTTTATCTTTATCCGATCCTCATACGTCATGGTTATCGAAAGCGTGTCGCTTATGTCAAGCTCGGTTATTTCGGTTATCCCCAGCTTGTCGAGCACGGCGCTTATTTCGGAGATCATGTCGTCCTGTTCGGGATTTGCCGCCGTGATATAGTCCCCTACGACAACGTTTTCGCCGGGCTGATAGCCGATAACTTCCATGCAGTCCGCCGCGTTTTTATCAATTTGCATAACGCGTCCGACGTGCGAAATAACGTAGTTTTTCCCCGCGTAATAAAAGTTCACCATAGGTTCGGCAGCCTTTACGGTTATTTTTATCGCATTCGGAAACTGCTTCGTGACCTCCGCGCTGTCCAGACTTACGAGAGCGTCGGTTATTTTTTCGGAAATTCCCGACGTGCTGAACCTGACGAGGTTTTCGTTGCCTTTAAGTCCGCTCGCAGCAATAATCTCTTCGTCGGAATAGATCGACTCGCCCTCTACGATTATCTGCTCCGTGTTGAACAGCACCGTTACCGAGAGGATAGCGAAAACTATCGCCACAAAAAGCCCGATAAGAACATAATAGACCACATAGTTGCCGTGCCTGCGGCGCTTACGCTTTTTTTCCTCTTTTTCACGCTGCCGCAGTTCCTCTTCGCGCTTTCTGCGAACGGGGCTTTGCGGCGGCATCTGCCGTTTTGTCTGCTCGGAAATTTTCTGCTGATGCTTCTGATTTTCGGGCTTGCGCTTCTTTTGCGCAGGCTTCGCCGCCGAGCGGTTTATCTCCTCGCGAAGCCGCCTGTTCAGCTCTTCCTTGCTCATTTCGGTCGTTTTCGTCTTGTTCAGCTTATGAAAATCCGGCATTGCTTCGCCCCCTTTTTTACGTTCTCGGCGGAATTATTTCACTTCATTCCGCATAAAATCTCTCAAATGGTTTTTATATCCGCGCCCACGCTGCGAAGCCTTGCTTCAAGCTCCTCATAGCCGCGGTATATATAACACGCTTTTCCTATTTTTGTAACTCCGTCCGCAAACAGCCGCTTATGGCGCTCTGCACGACGCTTCCCGGAACGTCCATATTTGTTGAAACGGTTTTTGAGAACCGTTATCGTCATGTCGCGGAGCTTTCGCGGCTCGGCGCAAAGATAAACGTCGAGGGGCGGGTCGCGGTAATCGAGGGCGTAAACAGCCTTTCGG
>USOZ01000351.1 GCA_900556525.1 uncultured Oscillospiraceae bacterium
CAGCCGATGAGCAGCGGCTGCTTCACGATCGTATACAACGGCGAACTTTACAATACCGCCGAACTTCGCGCCGAACTACTAAAAAAAGGCTGCGCGTTCAGCACGCACAGCGATACGGAGGTTCTTTTGAAAGCGTACATAGCTTGGGGCGAGGACTGTCTGCTGAAACTGAACGGAATTTACGCGTTCGCCGTATGGAACAGCGCTGAACAGACATTGTTCATGGCGCGCGACAGAATAGGTGTAAAACCGTTTTTTTACTACCTGTACGACGGCGGGTTGATTTTTGCTTCCGAAATAAAGTCACTTCTCGCCCACCCTTATGTCAGACCCGTCCTTGACGAAGAGGGCGCTGCTTCCCTGCTTATGCTCGGACCCGCCCGCAAAGGCGGAATGGGCGTTTTTCGCGGAATTGAGGAGCTTAAACCTGGAGAATGTGCGGTATTTACTGAGGGAAAATTGAGCAAACGCGCATACTGGTCGCTCACCGCAAAGCCGCATACCGAAAGTCTCTCCGATACTGTTGAACACCTGCACTGGCTGATTTCCGACAGTATAGAACGCCAGCTCGTGAGCGACGTTCCGCTATGCACGTTCCTTTCGGGCGGACTTGATTCAAGCCTTATCAGCGCAGTAGCTGCACGAAAATACAAAAAAGAGGGACGCGTTCTCCACACCTATTCGGTCGACTACAAAGACAACAGGAAAAACTTCGTCGCTTCTGCGTTCCAACCCGATGAGGACGCGCCTTGGATAGTGAAAATGAGCGAATTTATCGGCTCGGCGCATACGAATGTTGTAATAGATTCTCCGCAGCTTGCCGACGCGCTGATTCCGTCAATGTATGTGCGCGACCTGCCGGGAATGGCAGACGTCGACAGCTCGCTTTACCTTTTCTGCAAGGAAGTGAAGCGCAACTTTACTGTTGCGATTAGTGGGGAGTGCGCAGACGAATAAGCACACGCTTTATAACATATATATAACGGCAGAACACACGCCCGTCTTTCTATTGTCTGGCACTCAAAACAACAAATCATAAGAAGTATTAGAGCGGATATCATTGGTTCCCGCCTTTCAGGCATAAAAATAGCGCCCCGTGGAGCGCTTGGTTATTAAGTTATACGGTGAACGATTTGTTCACCGTTTGGAATGAAAAAGCACCCTGTTCGTCACAGAGTGCCTAGTCTATTACATCACAGTGTTCCACGCTTTTGAGCCGCTTCCGCCTGTTTGAGATAGTGCTCATAGCTTTCCTTGACCTCTTTCGGGGCGTCGTCGTGAATAACGACTTTGCCGTTTTCAAAATGCCAGTACCGTTCATCTTTAGACCAGCTAAAATCAAGCCTTGTCATATACCACACGCCTCCTTTAACAGTTTAACAAATTCAGTAGAATACTTTGTCGGATTGGTTTTTTCAATGCTCAATATTTCAGGAATAATTTCATTGTATCTCAGCATTCCGTTTTTGCTCTCGATGCTAAATATCGAATATTCCGAAACATGATGTTTTAGAAGCATTAGCGCTTCATCGTCCGTAATCTTTTTTCCACTTACATTATACACCGTTTTCTTATAGATGTCAAGCCCCGATTTGCCGTTGCGTATTTTGCCGGAAATAACATGCCCCATCTCATGAGCGGCTATGCCCTCGACGGTGTTGGTTGCAAGATAGTTGTCAACTGCAAGGTTCTTTTCGGTCACGCCCCTATTCCGCATTGCAAGCTCGTTTATCCAAATCTGCTGGTGATTGGACGAGGTTTCTCCGAAATCGTCCGGATTCATGCGCTTCCAGCCTAGCTGCAAAGGCTCCTTGATTTTGAATTCTTCCCGCAGGTCAGCGACAGTATCTATCTGGGACTTCAGAAGTTCGGTGTCGCCGTCGAACGGCTTGCGGTTGTACAGCTTTATTCCCTTGTCGGCAGCGTACTGGTTCAGCTCGGTGAGTTCCGCTGCTGTGTGCTTTGTGGGCTCTGCACCCGTCCAGGTATTACCCACGTTGCTCATGTGCTTCGGGGACGGCTTCACGCTCCCGTAAGTCCTCACCCTATCCGACCGATATTTCAGTCCGTTGCTGTCACAGTAGGATTTCAGCGCCTTGTTCTGCTCCGCCATTTTCCTGCGTACTTCCTTTGCGCCCTCGGTATCGCCCGCAGCTTCGAGCATATCCGCTTCCGTTTTGGACTTCCGAACCCTGCGCTCGAGTTCACGCTGCTTGCAGACCTTGTTGTAAAGCTCCTTGTCCTCCTCGTCGTCATACTCGACCGAGGACTTGCGGAACAGTCCGTCAGAAACGCCG
>USOZ01000352.1 GCA_900556525.1 uncultured Oscillospiraceae bacterium
TGCACGAAAACTCCTTGAAATACATCAAGTATTCCTGCGTCATTTTCATGCAATCCTGGGGGCGGCTTCCGCCTGACAAAAAATTTGTCTGTGCAATCTGTATACCCGATTTAATCAGCACTTCCTTAGAAATAGCTTACCTTTATACGCTTGCCCATTTTTTTCAGGCAGGCGGAAAGCTCTTCGACAAGGTTCATCTTGATATTGAAATTTATAGGCAAATCGGGGTTTTGGTGAGCGGGGTTTACCGCGCGCCCGACGTAGAAATTTATGTCAGTCGCTTCTTCAAAAAGCAGGCGGCATATCATTGAAGCGCCGTCGCGGCTTATGCTCCAGTGTTCATATTTTTCGTTTTTGTCAAGCGCGTCCTTCGCATATTCGATAACCTTATTTATCGTAATAACGCCCTCCGTAACGAGGTCAACTCCCTCGATTTCCGCAATAGGCGGAACATCGCTCTGCTCGAACACAAGGCTTGTTTTAATCTGTTTTCCGAGGTATTTTGCCGCAATCGACGAAGTTGTTCCGCCGCAGATTATGTGCTTTCCCTCTTTTGAGAAGAACAGCGACATCATACGGTCGCAGTCGTCACGATTGCGCGGTGGACCGAACAGGATATTCATAGGTTCGCGCGCGCGTATGCGTACAACGCAGGCTGTCGCGTCGTCCCCGGGGTGAAAACCGTACTGCTTATTACATTCGTCCACGAGAATGGTCGAAAGCGTTTTCGCCGTATAGCCGATATGAGCAAAGGTTTTCATAAAATCGGCAATATCCTCCCACTTCCAGCCGAAATTGTAAGCGATGCCGATACCCGCATGAGGACAGCCGTCGCTCATAGCAATGAATATATCGTTTTCCATGAGCTTGATGACCGACTTATATATCTTCTTTCCGTCAATATTCAGCTCGGTTTTCGGATAATTATAAACCTCGCAGTCGCGAATAAGAATAACCATCGGGTTGTCATACTGAATAAGCTCGGCGGTCGTGTTATCGATAAGGTGAATTATCGTGAAAGTGGAATATGCGACACCGCGCACAGAGCATATCGGGAGCGTTGCGGCTATCGTCGAAACACATTCCTCAAGCGGAAGCCCCTCCGCCATCATTGTCGATATTATTTTTGAAGTGAGCGTCGAAAGAATACTCGCCTTAACGCCGCTTCCGAGTCCGTCGGCAAGAACGATGACCGTTGAATTTTCGTTCTGTTCAATAATGTCGATATGGTCGCCGCAGAGCTGTTCTCCGTCGTGGTTTATGCTTTTCCAACCGATGTCGGCGCAAAGATTATTCATCGTTTATAGACTCCTTTAGCTTGGAAAGTGCAATTTTTGTTTCGGCAGCGGTTTCACCGAGCAGCGACGCGATCTCCTGAACAATTCTCATCTGCTTATCAACCACGCGGTCGGCGATCTCAACCGTCTGACGGCTTATATTCTCTTTCTTTTCACGCTGCGTTTCCTCTTCGGTAACGTCACGCAGAATACATACCAGCAGTCGGAATTCCTTGTCGTAGATTATCGTTTCCTCGGTGTACTTTTCATATTCGGCGAGATAGATACGCTTTCCGTGAATAGCTGTTCCCGTCTGAAGCACTTCCAAGAAATCCTTAGGGTCGAGAACGCGTACAACGCCGTCGCCGAGAATATCCGTTTCGGAACGCAGATTCATTATCTTCAGCGCAGCCTTGTTTATCTGCTGCACCTCGAGCTTTTCGTTAAGGACTATAAGACCGTTCGGAGTGTTGCGGACTATGTTATCCGAGAAGCTCTCGGCCTTATCCTTGAGGTAGGGGAGGCACATTGATATCTCAGCCTTGCCGTGGTAAATTGCAATGGCTTTCTCACGGCATGTGTTGTAACCGCAAGAGCCGCAGTTCAGCTCGTCGGAGGGCTTCATCTTGCCCATCTGGCGCAGGATATCTCTTATCTCGCTCTCCGAAGGAGGCATCATGCGGCGCTCGATAGCGGTGAAGGTCTTGTGGATCTCGGCAGACATTGGCATATCGACATCAAAATCGTTCTTGCCTGCAAAATTCGCAACTGCGGCGTAATCCTTGATGGGTGAACGGTGGAATTTCTCCATAACGGGGCCGCCGACGCAACTGCCGACGCAGGCTGACATCTCGATAAAGCAGTTATTGATGCTGCCGTTTTCAATTTCTTTAAGAGCTGCCATGCAGTTCTCAACGCCGTCAAGCGACATATAGGTGTATTTCGGGTCGTCAAGCGCCATAGTCTTGAGTATACCGCCCGTGGTTGGGAAGAATCTCGCCCTGCTGTTC
>USOZ01000353.1 GCA_900556525.1 uncultured Oscillospiraceae bacterium
CTTGCATATTTTCCGTAATCTTGCACGAAAACTCCTTGAAATACATCAAGTATTCTGCGTCGTTTTCGTGCAATCCTGGGGGCGGCATCCGCCTGACGAAAAATCTGTCTGCGCAATCCGCATACCCGATTTAATCGGCACCCCCTTAATTTTTAATGAGAAAAATAAAGTTTTTAGCATTCTCTTTGCGAGAGTGCTAAATTTTCGCCAAATCTTCACAAAAATGACATATTTTTGTCACAACAGGGGCTATAATGATAAGTGTTGAAAGGAAAAGAGCAGAAAGGAGATGGTACCCGATGGGTCACAGCAATCTTTCGACAAGCGCCGACCCGGTCGGTTGAATCCCAAAAAGGTCGGCATAATAAATATTGCATTGGAGGCATTATTATGTTTGAACTTTCTCGTAAAAATAATCATCAGGTAAACGCCTATAATCCCTTTATGGACATGGACGAATTTGAAAAGAATTTCTTCGGTGCGCCCTTTAAATCGTTCTTCGGAACGCAGGATCTTGCGGAATTCAAGACGGATATAACCGACGAGGGCGATCATTATCAGCTTGAAGCGGATCTTCCGGGCTTCGACAAGAAGGATATTCACCTCGACGTAAACGGCGATACGCTTACGATAAGCGCCGAAAGACACTCGAAGGTCGAAGAAAAGGACAAGAAGGACAAAATCGTCCGCGTGGAACGTTCCTACGGTTCTTACAGCCGTCAGTTTGACGTTTCGGGCATAAACGTTGACGGTATCAAGGCTAAATATGAGGACGGCGTCCTTAAGCTGACAATGCCGAAAAACGAAACGATAAAGGAAGCTGCAAAGCGGCTTGAAATTGAATAAAATGCAGGCGGCGGGAGCCGGAAATCGGCTCCCGCCGTTTTTTGTTTCTAAAAGCATTTTCTGAGTGTGGAAAATCAAAATAATATTGACAGTCAAAATTGCTTATGATATACTAAATAAAGAATCTTAACTGCTTTAGGGGAGGAAATACATGAAGAAATTTCTTGCATTGATCATATGCTGCCTGCCGCTTTGTTCTTGCAGTTGGGGCAAATTGAAAGAAACAGTTGAAATCACAAAGTCTGAGGAAGTGATTGTTTCGGAGTCGGAAACCACGGCTTCAGCAGCAACGGTTACGACTGAAACCGCAGCGACTGA
Source organism: uncultured Oscillospiraceae bacterium (assembly GCA_900556525.1). GTDB lineage: Bacteria > Bacillota > Clostridia > Oscillospirales > Ruminococcaceae > Ruminiclostridium_E. Next base: position 1,165 of record USOZ01000353.1, read on the forward strand.
AGTAACTGAAAACATAACGGAAGAATCGGAATTATCCCAAAAGAAATTTGAATTGTCGAAAGAATCCGACCTTTCCGCGCTTGAACTCGTGGGTTATGAAATAGACGAAGACGGGTACTACTGCGTTGTTGATGATAACCGCAAATACGCCGAGGATTTTGACCTTTACAGGAAATATTTCTTCGGTGAATGGTACAGAGAGGATTGGCGGGGAGATAATTATCTCTATATTGACGACTCCGAAAAGGACGAATTTAATTCGCCATGTATGTGGAGCTTTGGCAGATACGGTTCTATCGGTGATGACGTGCTTTTCTTTGAAAGATGCGGAAATGCCGCAGCGCAGCTGTTCTGGCTTGACATCAATCAGCCCGATATAATGTATTATGAAGTATATGATTACTACAGTTTGGACAAAGGAGTATTCGGTCTGAATTATTATGGCGACGAAGCTTACAAAACGCGGTTTTATACAAAAACAAAGGCTGCTGTTAATGAGCCTGAGGAGAACTTTTTGAGCATATACAGGCTTTATGAAATATCTCGTGATTACGGTATCGACTTCGATATGCTTGTTTATATTGACCATGATAAAGAAAGCAACAATTCCGACTGCAAATACTTTGCTCACGACGCTCAGTATAACTTTTATCCCGTATACCTTGTTTCAAAATCAGATGATAAATTTGTGTTCAAAACAAAAGTGGGCAACCAAATATCGGGACAGCCTGAAATCGATACGATATACACTATCGAAAAGACGGACGGAGAGTGGGTCAGAACGGTGGAGTTTTGCGAATAAAGGTTTTTTGGGAGGGGGATTTCTCAATTCTCTTCCGTGCTTTCCAAAATGCCGCATTTCGCATTTTCAGCGATTGCTCAGCCGAAGAGATATACCTGATGCTGTCAGTCGCAGAAACCCTAAAGCGCAGCTTAAGGCTGAAAAAAATAAAGCTGACAAGGGAATAGAGCTGAAATCAAAGCTGATAAGCTAATACCAATCTTTAACCAACCTATAGACAAATTCACTGGCTATAACGCAGCCGCTCGTTGTCGAGTTCCCCTGCCGAGCGACAGCCCGCCTGCGGTCGCTTCCCTAGGGAAGCGCTGATTAAATCGGGT
>USOZ01000354.1 GCA_900556525.1 uncultured Oscillospiraceae bacterium
AGTATATAAATACGCCTTTTTCCGGAATAAGCGCAGACGGCGAGCGGCTTATATGCGACGCGGGCGCGAGCCTGCACAAAATATGTATTGCGGCTAAAGAACTTTCGCTTTCGGGACTTGAATTTGCTTATGGGATTCCCGGAACAGTCGGCGGCGCGCTGTATATGAATGCAGGCGCTTACGGCGGCGAGATGAAAGACGTGGTCGAATACTGCGATTTTCTCGACGAAAGCGGCAATGTACGCAGACTGTCGGCGCAGGAGCTTGACTTGTCGTATCGTCACAGCTTTTTCACGGGGAAGAACTACGTTATCCTGCGGGTCGCGCTGAAACTGAAAAAAGGCGATCGCGACGCCATTGCCGAGAAAATGAGCGAGCTTATCGGAAAGCGCAAAAACAGCCAGCCGCTTGACTATCCCAGTGCGGGCAGCACTTTCAAACGCCCCGAGGGAGATTTTGCCGCGCGGCTCATTGAAGCGAGCGGGCTTAAAGGGTATTCCTGCGGCGACGCGGAGGTAAGCACAAAGCACAGCGGATTTGTTATAAATAAAGGAAACGCTTCGTTTTCCGACGTCATGAGCGTTATAAACGGAGTTAAAGAAAAGGTTTACGGCGATTCGGGTATCATGCTCGAATGCGAGGTTCTTATTCTGGAATAAAAGAGGAAATAAAAAATGGAGTTTATTATCGTTACGGGCGTGTCGGGTTCAGGAAAATCGTGCGTTGCAAACGCGCTTGAGGACATAGGTTTCTTTTGCATAGATAATATGCCGCCGCAGCTCATACCCGAATTTGCGGATATATGCAAGGAAAACGGTTCGATCGAAAAAGTCGCTATCGTGACCGATATACGCGGCGGCGAGCTGTTCCTGCGGCTTTGGGACAATGTTGAAAAAATGCGCAAAATGGGGCTTAATATAAAGGTCCTGTTCCTTTATGCCGACCATGATGTTGTAAAGCGCAGATATAAGGAGACCCGCCGCAAACACCCGCTTTATGACATTGCCAACGGCGATATCGACAAGGCTATCGCGGCGGAATTCGACATTCTCATGCCGATCCGCGAGCATTGCGACTACTACATAGACACCAGCCTTATGACAACGGCAAAGCTCAAAGAAAACGTGCTGAATATTTTCCTTGAAAATGTGAGCGACAGCATGGTAATAAGCTGCATTTCGTTCGGTTTCAAGTACGGCGTTCCCGACGAAGCCGACCTTGTATTCGACGTTCGCTGCCTGCCCAATCCGTTCTATGTTCCCGAACTGAAGCACCTCACCGGAATGGAAAAGGAAGTTCGCGATTTTGTGATGAAGCACGAGACCGCGCAGATATTGCAGAAAAAGTTGTTCGATCTTATGGATTTTCTTATTCCGCAGTATATCGCCGAGGGAAAAAGCCAGTTGGTGATTGCTTTCGGCTGTACGGGCGGAAAGCATAGAAGCGTAACTTTTGCGGAAAATATGTTTGAACATCTCAATGCCGAAAAATATACCGTCCGTATTCTCCACCGCGACTGCGGAAAGTAAAGGAAAAGCCATGTCGTTTACCGATGAGATAAAAAGCGAGCTTTGCGGAGCGGTTCTGCCCGCGCAGCTTGCAGATACGCTGAAATATGGGATACTTTACGGGCTGAATCCCGAAAAGCCTGTTCTCCAGACGAAAAGCGGCGAAATGCGCGCCTGCGTTGAGACGCTTTTCGGAAGCTCCGCAGAGAAAAAGAGAAGCGGCGAAAAAACGGGCTACATTTTCAGTATTCCCGAAGGATTTTCCGACGGAAAAATAGACCGCCGTATCGTCAGCGGCGACGATGTAAGCACGGGCGTTTTTCTGCGCGGAGTTTTTTTGTCGTGCGGGAGAGTGAGCCTGCTAAAAGCAGGGTATCACCTTGAAATATCGCCCTGCGGCGCGGAAAAGTGCGAAAGTCTCGGGCGCGCCGTTGTTGAACAGGGTATGAAAATAAATATTTCACAGCGCCGCGGATCACCTTATTTATATACAAAGGACAGCGAAAATATTGCCGATTTTCTTACATTTATAGGCGCTATGCAGAGCGCTATGGAGATAATGAACGTGAAGATATTCAAGGGCGTGCGCAGCAACGTCAACCGCATAGTGAACTGCGAGGCGGCGAATATCGGAAAGGTTGCCGACGCTTCCGCAAGACAGCGCGCAGACATTGAATTCATACGCGAGAAAGCGGGTCTGGAAAAGCTGCCGGACGAGCTTCGTGAGCTTGCCGCGCTGCGCCTTGAAAATCCCGATATGTCGCTGAAAGAACTC
>USOZ01000355.1 GCA_900556525.1 uncultured Oscillospiraceae bacterium
TGTTTTCAAAGAGGGGACGCCCTGCAAGAGAGGGCGTCCCCTAAAAAAAACGCAGGAAATATGTTTTCCTGCGTTTTTTCTTACTTAGCAATCTCGCAAATAAGCTCGTTAAAGCGTTTCGCAAACAGCGGCGGGATATTGTGCGCAGCTTTTTCCCATATCTCGGTTTTACAGTTGCTGTTCAGCTCTGCGAGTGCCGTCAAGCTGTCGTGAACTTCCTTCTGCTCCTTCGCGCCGGCAATCGCCACGATAGGAAAATCCGCGTTTTCAAAGCCCTGTATCGTATCTATCGTAATGCCGTTGTTGAGAATATTTTGAGCCGTTTCATACTTAACGCGCTGCATCTGTTCAACAAATTCCTTGCGCTGCGGTTTCGGAAGCCCGTTCATAAGTCCGACCAAATTGCACATAAATTTATTTTTGAACATTTTGAACTGCTTCTCGTTCTGTCTGGCGACCTCCGCGAGCAATTCTTCCGGCTTGATAAGCCACGGGCTTACAATGATAGCCCCGCTGAACAGTTCGCCGTGTTCGGCGATAAGCTTTACCGCAAGCTGCGCGCCAAGCGAAAAGCCGACGAGCGTTACCTTTTTGCCGAGCTTAACGATAAATTCATAAAGCTGTTCAATGGCGCTTTCCGTAAGAAAAACCTGATCGGTTTCATTTCCGTATCCCGGAATGTGCGGGATAAGCAGGTGATACCTGTCCGCGAGACAGTACTGGCTTCCGAACGTGTGAACGAAGTTCGCTCCGTGAAGCATAACAATGGTTTTTTCGTTTTCTTTGCCAAATTCTTCAAAATGCATTTTTTTCTCTCCTTAACATATGTTATTGTTTTCTTGCCAAAAAATAGTCGTCCTCTGCTCTGAAATACGGGCAGGCGTAGTCAGAAGCGCTCATGAAGCGGTACATTTCGTCCTCGTCCATATTTATTTCGCATTGATAACACTCAAAATCGTCATTGTAGACGTAGAACGCGCACTCGTCGCAGTTTGTCTTAGCCATTTTCGATTACCCCCTCGCCGCACTTGATTCCGTCGACTGCAGCCGAAACGATTCCGCCCGCATAGCCTGCGCCCTCGCCGCAGGGATACAGCCCCTTGACCGAGTTTGAGCAAAGCGATTCATTGCGAAGTATCCGCACGGGTGACGAGCTTCGCGTTTCCGCGCCTGTCAGAACCGCGTCCTCAGCTCGGAAAAAGTCCGCTTTTTTCGCTATTATCGGGATTCCTGCACGCAGCGTTTCTGTGATAAAATTGGGAAGATAGCTTTCGGGTTCGGCGAATGTCACTCCGGGGAGCAGGGTAGGCGAAACCGCGCCGAAGCTGTCTGATTTTCTTGCTCTTAAAAAGTCACCAACGAGCGCGGTTGGCGCGTTATAGTTCCTGCCTCCCGCGATAAATGCCGCGCGTTCGATTTTTCGCTGCAATTCTACTCCGGCAAGCACTCCGCCGTCGCCGAAATCGTTGGTTTCGACATTGACGAGCAGAGCGGAATTTGCGTTTGTTCCGTCGCGCGCGAAAAGGCTCATTCCGTTTGTTACGCAGGTCTCTTTTTCGGAAGCTGCCGCGACGACGTACCCGCCCGGGCACATACAGAATGTGTACAGGCTTCGTCCGTTTGGCAGATGAACTGCGTATTTGTAGTCGGCAGGCGGAAGCGCAGGATGCGCGGCGAAGTCGCCGTAAAGCGAGCGGTTCACCTCGCTCTGGAGGTGCTCAATGCGAATGCCCATTGCGAAGCATTTCCGCGACATTTGCACCTGCTTTTCATTCAGCATGGCGAAAGTGTCGCGCGCGCTGTGACCCACTGCAAGAATGATATTTTTTGTTTCAACTTCAGTTTTCTCGCCGTTATGTTCATAGACGGCGCTCGAAATTCGCCCGTTTTTTACTGTAAAATCGGTAAATTTTGCGCCGAAAATAACAGTCCCGCCGAGACGAATAATTTCGTTTCGCATATTTTTTATAACTATTCTAAGCATATCCGTCCCGATATGCGGTTTCGCCAGCCAGAGTATTTCGCTCGGCGCACCAAACTCGACAAAAGTGCTGAAAACATGGCGTATTCGCGGGTCGCGTATGCCCGTGGTCAGCTTTCCGTCGGAGAAAGTCCCCGCGCCGCCTTCGCCGAACTGAACGTTGTTGTTCTCGTCGAGAATACGGCTGCTCCTGAACTGCTCTATCGCTTCGATACGGCTGTCGCAGTCCGCGCCGCGGTCAAGCACGACAGGCTTCAGACCCGGAGGAAACCCTCGTCAGGGCGGCAGCAAGCGCCACAGG
>USOZ01000356.1 GCA_900556525.1 uncultured Oscillospiraceae bacterium
GACATTTGATCTGATTCGAGGCGGGCTTTGCCCCCTCGAGCTCCCCCTGCGTAAAAGAACCGCTGACCCCATAGAGAGGGTTTATCGACAAGCTGAAAAGAACAGGAGGCATCATACCTCCTGTTCTTTTACTCTTGGCGCCTTCAGGCGTGGAAATAAACCCCCAGTTCTACTGGGGGAAGAAAGATAGCTTTAGCATGAGAAAAACCTCCTATTGCGGTATACTGGTAAAGGTTTGGCGACCGCATTACCAGAGCAATAGGAGGTTTTATGCAGATTAAGAAAGACGAAAGAAACGAGATAAAAAGCACATCACATTCAAGATACCGTTGTCAGTATCACATCGTATTCGCACCGAAGTACCGCAGAAAAGAGATCTATGGGCAGTTGAAGAAAGACATAGGAGAAATAATCCCCGGTGTTTGGTATGTTATGCCGACAATCTACGGTGCCGACCACTATGATTTTGAGAGAGCAATTTTTAAGCAGGCGAGCGGGTTGAGGCTTGCCTTTTCTCCGCTTGCCGGGTCTTTTGTAATTCCCCACTGGTCAAGCATAAGGTCGTTCACAGATTTTCCTGAAACGCACCTTGCCTGAAGAATCAAAATCATAAGAAAAGACGGCACGAATGAGTCGGAAACATAGTTTGAAACCGTTGAACCGTTATGCGGTGAAGCGATGGTGGTAACCGAATGTATTCCCTTTTCGTGACCGCCTTTAAAGAGCTCGGAGCAGTTATTCTTATCGGCGTTCATTTCTGTTTCATTCCCGTAGGCAAGAAGGGACGCCAAAAGTCTAATAGTCTCACCGCCAAAGGAATGTCCGACGAAGTTCAACGGGCTTTCGAGATTCCACGGTGTACCCATGGTTGCTCTTCCGGTATAGTCCCTTCCGTAACGCGAATGACCGCATTCCCTTGAATGCGCCTCGCCGTAATCAACGATTGTACCCGTCAGCTGCGCATAAAGCTCGCAGGCTCTGTCCCACGCGCTGCTCAGCGGGCCGACGGAGGCCGCGTGGCAGTCGTATCCGCGGGCATTGAGCGACTTCATCAGATCCTCTTTATACTGCATACCCCAGTATGGCGTGACGGAGTTGAGCTTGTCATTGTCTCCATAGCCGAGGATGCCGTGGACGAAGATGCAGGGATATTTGTAAGAATCGGCCTTTGCGTCGGCAAATGCAAGGGAAACTCCCGCGCTGAAAACAAGAATCAGAGCGAGAAGCAGGCTTGCCGCGCGTTTAAAGATGTTGCGTTTTGTCATTGTTTCACTTCCTATGTTATTTTTTAAAGCCACAGAAATAATAGCATAAAACGGCGCTGCTTTCAATATTTAATCGAAAAATTATATTGGGAACACATAATTATTTTTCGGGCGCACAGCCGAAAAAATTAAGCCGACGCAGACATAAAACGCCTGCACCGGCTGAACATAAATCAATAATATCTTATGACCGCGACAACCTTACCCAAAATCGAAACCTCGTTGACGATTATCGGCTCGTAGGTGTCGTTCTCGGGCTGGAGACGGAAGTGACCGTTTTCTTTATAGAAGGTCTTGACCGTCGCCTCGTCCTCTATCATTGCGACGACTATTTCGCCGTTTCGCGCAACGGGCGTCTTTTCCGCCACGACCAAGTCCCCGTCAAGTATGCCTGCCTGGAGCATACTCTCACCCCTGACCTTCAGGGCAAAAAGCGGCTTGTCGCTCGTTGAGTGACCCGAATAGGCGAGGTAGCCCTCTATCTGCTCAACGGCGAGTATCGGCGCACCCGCGGTGACGGTACCGACTATCGGGACATGAGTGACGTTATCGTCCCTGCCGAGAATGCGGATAGTTCGTTTCTTGAGGGGATCGCGCTGAATATAGCCCGCCTTCTCGAGAGCGTCAAGGTTCGCCTGAACGGAGGATGTGGAGCTTAAGCCCACCGCCGCGCCTATCTCACGCACCGAGGGCGGCACCCCGTCCTGCGAGCGCCATAAAAATACATCTCCTGTAAAAAAATAATATTCACTTACAAATTCTGCCAAACGAACAGTACGAACTTTCACTAAATAAATTATACTACAATACGGGGCCCGAATACAACAAAAATGTGTAAAAATAACAAATTTAAAGACGAAAACACCGCGAAAAATTTTTTTGAAATTCGGCAAACAAATGTTTGCAATTTTTGAAACCGTGTGTTATAATAAAGCAGGAAAGTTATGCCGACCTATTGAAAGGGTGATATGCTTTGAAAAATATAAGCAAAACTCAGATGAAAATATACGAATATC
>USOZ01000357.1 GCA_900556525.1 uncultured Oscillospiraceae bacterium
CAAGCCGCGATCCCGTTGTTTTTCCGCCGCCGGAGGGTCCAATAAGCGCTGTAACTTCGCCCTGCTTTGCCGTGAAGCTGACGTCCGAAAGCACCTGCTCACCGTCTTTATATGAGAACGCTACATGGTCAAAAACAATGTCATAGCCCTTGTTGGTGAGCACTTCACTTCCCGTCTGTTCCTCGTGAGAAAGAATGTCGTCCATTCTCTTGCAGTTCACGTCAATGCTTATTATCGCAGCGAGATTCTGAAGCGCAATCTGAAGCGGCTCGTACATTCTCGTTACAACAAGCAGGAACATAAAGAACGTAAGCGCACTTATTTCACCCTTAACAAGGAGCGAACCGCCCACAACGGCGACTGTGCCTATTCCGAATTTCAGTATAATCTGCGCTGCGCAGACGAATGCGGCGTTTGCAAATTCAGCGACAATGGCGTGCTTTTCGACAGCCTTTATTTTTTTGTTCAGTCCCTCGGAGTATGTATCCGTCATGTTGTACGAACGCAGGTCGCGGAGCGTTTCAAGTCCCTCCTGAATTCCGTCGAGGCAGTCTATGCGGTATTTTACCGTTTTTTCCTGAACTTTTCCCATGAGCTTTCTTGAACAAAGCACAATAATGAACGCTACGGGCATTACCCAGACCGCCGCGAGAGCCATTCTCCATTCAAAGAAGAACAGGCTTATAACAACCAGCGTTGTTGAGATCACCGCGCCGGCAAGCTCGGGGATCCAATGCGAAGAACCCGTTTCTATCATTGCGCAGTCGGTCATTATGGTGTTCGTCAGGTCGGCAAGATCTTTCTTTCCGAAGAATGAAAGCGGTATCTTTCTCAGCTTTTCGGCAAGCGTTCTGCGTCTTACGCCGCTTTCAATGTACGTCGATAAAAATGTCGCTCTGTACTGTATCACAGCTGTAAGCGCAATGAGCAAAAGCACTGCGATTATAGCGATTATGAAGAACGTCGACTGTTCGGCGGGAGCTGTTCCGTCGAGCAGGCAGGAAGCGAGCTTATAGAGCAGCCCGACAGGCAGCATAAGAACAAGGTTCGACAGCGTGACTGCGGCTATTGCGCGAAGCATACCTTTTGCGCCCGTATCGGAAAGCGCATATTTATGTTTTAATTTTTCTGTGATCGTCATGATTCAATACCCGCCTTTCCGACCTGCCAGTTGACAGATTTATTATATTCATTCCACATACGGCTGTAAATTCCGTTTGCACCGACAAGCTCGTCGTGCGTTCCGCTTTCCGCGACCTTACCATCGGCAAGAACATAAATGCAGTCTGCGTTTGTAACGGTCGATAATCTGTGCGCTATCATTATAACGGTCTTGTCTTTCGACAGCTTTTCAAACGCCTGTTGTACAAGTCTTTCGTTATCGGGGTCGGCAAAAGCGGTCGCTTCGTCGAGGATAAGCACGGGGGAATTTTTCAGGAACGCTCTCGCTATCGAGAGGCGCTGGCATTCGCCGCCCGAAACATAAATCCCTTTTGAACCTATCATCGTGTTCGCACCGTCGGGGAATTTTTCGATTATATCCATGCACTGAGCGTCTTTAAGCGCCTGCATTACTTCTTCATCGGAAGCGTCGGGCTTACCCATGCGCACGTTGTCCATTATGCTCATTTTCAGCAGCTTACTATCCTGAAAAACGTACGAAACATAGTTCATAAGTTTAGCCGAGGGAATATCCCTTACGTCTGTTCCGCCGATTTTCACGCTGCCGCTGTTTACGTCGCGGAAGCGTGCGATAAGTGAAGCGAGCGTGGTCTTTCCTCCGCCCGACGGACCGACAAGCGCGATATGTTCGCCCGCTCTCACATTTAGCGTTACGCCGTCAATGGCGTTATTTTCGGAATTATCATAAGAGAAGACGACGTTTTCGAGCGATATTGAAGAATTTTCGGGAGCAGAATCCTTTTTCGATTCGGGGAGCGGCTCCGTTTCGAGAATTTCATACATTCTGTTAAGCGCGTCGTCAACCAGCATCTGCGATTCACCCGCGTAAGCAATTTTCATGAGGGTCACAGTAAGAACAGACGTGATTATTATGTAGAAAAACAGGTTGAGAATGAATTCGTCGGTAACGCCCTGCCCTGTGAAATTAAGCGCCGCAATGATAATTGCCGCAAAAATCCCGTTCGCCGCAGTAGTAAATCCGGCCATCGGCAAAAGCATATTTTTTGTATATCCGAGCGTCCATTCGGGCGAGCATATCGCGCTTGTCGGTCCGTCGGGCGGAGGAAAGACCACGCTCGCTTCGCT
>USOZ01000358.1 GCA_900556525.1 uncultured Oscillospiraceae bacterium
TCATACAATTAAACGAAAAATCTGCCTGCGCAATCTGCATACCCGATTTAATCAGCACTTCCTAAAAAATGACATACTGCAAAAGCGGGGAGTGAGAAAAATGACGGAGCTTGAAGAAGCAATTCTCGGGAAAAAGACCGATGATGAAGAAACGGAAGCTGAGCAGGCGGAAGAACAGCCCGCCGCACCTGAGGAGATCATACAGGAGAGCATGGAGGCGGTGCGCCGCATGACGGAGGAGGTCGAGCAGGAAAACGCTGCGCTTGAACAGCGTTTTGCGCAGGTTCAGCCCGAAGAAAAGCCCGTCAGAAAGCGCAGATTTTTCCGCATAGGAACATTTTCGTCGATAGCCTCGCTTATTTTTATGGGAATCGCAATGACGGTTTCGCTTTTCTCGCCGATAGGAATTCTCGGGGCGTTCAGACTTGCGCCGATAATGCTGATTTTTCTCGGAATCGAGATTGCTTTCTCGGTTTTTGTCAATAAAAGCACGCGGCTTCGGTTCGACCCGAAAAGCCTTATCCTGACGGTTTCGCTTATCGCGCTGACGTTTCTCATGTCGATAATCTCCGTTACAAATTCGGTCACGGGCGGCGAGCGGCACTATGCGCAGGAGCGGCTTCAGAATATGCTTGCGCGGGAAATACGCAGGGCTATCCCGTCCGACAACGTCCGCAACGTGAATATCGAGATACTTCTCTACGGCGAGGATCCCGAGGCTTATGAAACTATTCGCGACCTTACCGACAGCGACACGATAAACCTCTCGGTCGAATATAACGACGCGCAGATGAGTACATATGAATTTGCGGGATACTGCCGCGGAATCGTACAGGCGCTTTCGGATATGCCGTATAACTTCGGCGAGGTCAGCTTTATCGCCGACGACGAGGAAAACCGCTATTCGCTCGACCTGAACTGGCTTTATCAGTCCGACCTCAGCACGACCGAGCTTGTGCCTTTCGTGAATTATTTCGGGGAAGATATTGTTCACGATATACCCGACCTTATAGACGAATAGGAAGGTAATCGAATAAATTAGGAACAGAGTAGAAAGATATATGTACCACGCTTCTATAGGCGTGGTACATTTGCGTTTATGTTATAGAATTCGGAACGGAGAATATCTGAAAGGTCGTTCTGTCGGCAGACGTGAGAACGGATATTCTGTTTCCGTTTTGATATAGCCGTTAGCGGAATCTATCAATAATACTAATCACCAATAAAACTATAATTTGAGGGGCGTTTTTATCTATTTTTTACAAAAATTCAAGAAATTTAAAAAAAGTTAAAAAAACGGTTCCCGTTTTGACCTCCGAAATTGTTATATATTATAGAGGGTAAATTTGTCCGTATATTTAGCAGGCGGAGGTAAACGCAATGTTTTTGTATTGCTTTGTTTTCGGATAGGTGAGCTGTAAAAGATTTACGGCTATATTGGCTGAAAGCAAGTGAAAAGTTTTGCGAGTAATAAGGAGCTGATTCTATGTCAACGAAAAAGAAAACAATAATTATTATAGGCTTATGCCTTGTGCTTGCGGCGATCCTGATTCCTGTGGGAATACATATCGTAAGAAATTGGAATGAGCCTAAACCCGTAGACATTGAACCTATTTATACAAAGGTAGGCAAGTATTATCTTCAAAGAGAGTCGGGCCCCGACAGAACCGATTATATTGAAATTTATGACGATGGCACAATACAGTTTTTCGGCGAATACTGGGAAAAAAGGGACGCGGAAACCGCCGCAGAAATCGCCGCGATGCAGGTAAATCCGTCTGACCCTTTGAATATACTCTATACGGATCGTCAGGTATACTCTTATACTATAGTACATGATGCTATTGGCATCGGCGTAACGGAAGAAGAACAAAGCGAGTGCGGTATGTTTTTAGGAGCCGGACTTGTTGATGAAAACACCATCAGTCTGACAAGAACGCGCAAAGATGATGATGTTATTGATTACAATGAAAAGTATCAGGACGGAAGCGTTAACGCGCATTATGTTTACGGGGAATGAGCTATCCGAATATAAAGCAGATAACTTATACTAATCTTTCTCCCACACGAGTAACAGAGCTTTTCAATTATACGGGCTGCACCGAAACAGGAGCGCAGATAACCTATACCAAGTGGTATCGCACATACAGATAAATAAAAAATGTTAAAGTGCTTCATTTGATGAAAGGATATTAATATGAAGAAAATACTTAAGGAAGTGCTGATTAAATCGGGTATGCAGATTACGCAGACAGATTTTTCGTC
>USOZ01000359.1 GCA_900556525.1 uncultured Oscillospiraceae bacterium
CCTTCCTTTATCAAAAGTTTTGTTTCCACTAATTTATCTATTCTACAGGCCTTATTCCGCCATATTCGGAATTCCATATATCAATTTGTTTCTTATTTATCAAGGTAATTAACATATTGCTTGCATCAAAATCAATATGATTGTGTTTTTCAATATCGTCAATATATCTGCTTGCTTCCCTTTCAGCTTCTTCCATATTATCTTCATCATAGTAAAGTGTAATTTCCGCTTTTTCTATTACATTTCCAAAAATTTTCATCCGAAATTCAAATCAATAAACTTACGCATTTCAAACATCTCTCCTTGGTACTTCGTTCGCCGCGAACGGCTTTATTTGATATTACCATATTCTCACGAACTTCGCAACAGAATTTTTTATTCGCCGCAAAAAACAGAACGAAAAAACCCCAAAGACTTATCGTCCTTGGGGAATTTGGAGGCGTCACCCAGACTTGAACTGGGGATAAAGGTGTTGCAGACCTCTGCCTTACCTCTTGGCTATGGTGCCATAAAATTAATAGAAAACACAATTGAGTGTTTTCTATTATGTGGAGCGGATTACGAGACTCGAACTCGCTACCTTCACCTTGGCAAGGTGACGCTCTACCGGATGAGCTAAATCCGCAAATTGGTGCTTCCGGTCGGAATCGAACCAACGACACGAGGATTTTCAGTCCTCTGCTCTACCGACTGAGCTACAGAGGCATCAAATTGGCGACCCGGATGGGGCTCGAACCCACGACCTCTAGCGTGACAGGCTAGCGTTCTAACCAACTGAACTACCGGGCCAATTTGGTGGGAGTTACAGGGCTCGAACCTGTGACCCTCTGCTTGTAAGGCAGATGCTCTCCCAGCTGAGCTAAACTCCCATACAGATTTTACCGTCACCCTCAGGCGACTTTTACATTATACACAACATCACACGTTTTGTCAATACTTTTTTCAAAAAAATTTTAAATTATTTTTTATGCACTCATTTTTCCCTTTATTATTGCGATTTAACGACGATTATGATATAATAAAATCGTAAAATTTCGGAAAGGACGGTCCCGCAATGCGAAAAATTTCTCTCGACAAAAACTGGCGCATGAAGCGCCCGACTGACCGCGAATATCTCCCCTGCGGCAATCTTCCCATTTCAGTCTATCAGACGCTTCTTGACAATAATAAAATTCAAAATCCGTATTACGGCGAGAATGAATATCCCTGCCGCGATATTTGCCGCGACGACTATGACTTTAAAACGAAATTTCTTGTGGAACCCTCGCTGCTTTCACACGACAAAATATTCTTACAGCTCGACAGCGTTGATACTATTGCGGACATCTATATCAATAATATGTATGTCGGCAGCACGGATAATATGTTCCGCACATACCGTTTTGAGGTTGGCGATAAACTGACTTCGGGCGAAAATAAGCTGAAAATATCAATAAAATCGCCTATTTTGTATATGGAAAAGAAATTTGCACAGCGCCCGCTGTACGGCATGGACACCAACATTGCAGGTTATCAGCATATCCGCAAGGCGCACTGTATGAGCGGCTGGGATTGGGGTCCGCAGCTTCCCGACATGGGTATCCGAAAAAATGTTCAGCTCATTTTCGCCGATAAAGGCAGGATAGAAAGCGTAAGTGTTTTACAGGATTTCAACGCCGATTACACCGCGCTCACACTAACTGTCGGTGCGAAAATCGAATCTTTTTCCGACTGCGCACTTACCGCCGAAGCCGAAATTTCACTTTCGGACGGACGAACGCTAAAGGGCGTAATGACTGCCGGAAAAGCGGTTTTCAAGCTGGCAAACCCCGAATTGTGGTATCCTCGCGGATACGGCAAGCAGCCGCTCAACAAAATAACCGTCCGGCTTTACTGCGGCGCCGAGCTTCTTGACACTGTTACGGAAATAACAGGCTTCCGCCGTCTCACCGTACACCGCGACGATGAAAAAGGGATTTTCTGCTTCAACTGCAACGGAATTGATATATTTTCAATGGGCGCGAATGTTATTCCGCTTGACCAGATACTCCCGTATATCACGAAAAACCGTATTCTTGAATTTCTCGGCAGATGTACAGAAGAAAATTTCAATATGCTGCGCATCTGGGGCGGCGGTTACTATGCCGACGACCTGCTTTTGGAAGAATGCGACAGGCTCGGCATACTGGTATGGCAGGATTTTGCTTTCGCCTGCTCGGCTTATCGGCTTGCTTTCGTCCGCAAAAGAGCGAATTGTTTTAATGTTTGGAA
>USOZ01000360.1 GCA_900556525.1 uncultured Oscillospiraceae bacterium
CTCACAGGTCGGGAATTACTCGAAATCGCTCGCGGACAAGTGCGCGGCGGGCGAGCAGCTCACCGATGAGGAAAAGTCGAATATCGCTTCCCTTTATAAATACGCGCAGAATTTAAGCGGAAGTATGTGGCAGGTCGAGGAGCAGATACAGAACGGAAAAATCAGCTTCTACCGCGCAAGCGAGGCCTCGGCAGACCTTACCGCCGACTCCCCCGCAACTATAACCGACGGCTTTCAGGATATGGAGTCAATGGACAACAGCTACCCCAGTCTGATATATGACGGACCTTTTTCCGACCACATTATGGAAAAAGAACCGCTCATGCTTAAAGACTCAAAGGAAGTGTCAAAGGACGAGGCGCTTAAATGCGCAATGACGCTTACGGGAGGAGAAAGCCTTTCAGAGAGCGGCGAGGAGTACGGAAAAATGCCGTCGTTCGTATTTGAAAATGAAAACACGACTATTGCTGTGACAAAAGCGGGCGGATATTTCTCATATATGATATCCAACAGGCAAATCGGTCAGCAAACGATCACAGCGGGTGAAGCGCGGCAGCTTGCAAAAAAATATCTTGAAAAAATCGGTGTGAAAAACGCCGAGGACACCTACTACGAAGTTCAGAGCGGGGTCTGCATAGTGAATTTCGCGGGCGTTCAGGACGGCGTTACCCTCTATACCGACCTTATCAAGGTCGGAGTCGCGCTCGATAACGGCGACATAATCTCGTTCGATATGCGCGGCTATCTTACTAACCACACTATCCGCGACCTGCCCGAGCCAAAAATTTCCGAGGAAAAGGCGGTAAGTCTTGTTTCGGGAAATCTTAACGTGCTTGACTCGAAGCTATGTGTAATTCCCTCGGGCGGACAGAACGAACGCTTCTGCTACGAAGTGAAATGCACCAGCGAAAGCGGGCAGAACGTTCTTGTCTATATCAATGCTGTCACGGGACACGAAGAGCAGATCCTCCTGCTGAAAATCGGCAGCGGCGGGACGCTTACGGTCTGATAGCAGCAAAGCGTTCGGGCTGTAATTGCCCCCGACGGCGGCATAAAACGGCAAACGGGCGCGGCCAACCTTGGTTTACATTTACATTATAGCGGGTTTGCCGCCCGCGCGTTATACCTGCGGCGCCGCGCCTCTTACCCGTTTAGCACTGTCATAGAGGTCATATAGTGCGCCGATTAGGCAAGGGTAATTGTTGCGGCTGCAACATTCTCAATGAAAATGTTACCGAATTGTAATAATTTGTAACCAATATGTCATTGCATTTCCGAGGGAAACCCGCTATAATGTAAATGTAAACCAAGGTTGAGGACATGAAAATGAAAAAATACTTACTCTTTATTCTTTCGCTGCTGATTCTGTCAGGCTGCAGCAACACGTCCGCCGCCACGGAAACAAGCACGAATTCACCGGAAACATCGGCTCAAATACAAACTTCGGCACAAACCACGACAAGCGTTTCTTTTCAGACAACACCTCTTATCATTACTGAGGAAAGCTATGATGAAACGTCCGAGCGCCCTCCCGAAACCTCGCTCATTATCACGGATTCCTCGCCGAGCGCGATCGCCCAAACGGCGGAAAGCCTTATCGGAATCCCGTTCGCCGACGGAGGAACTTCCCCGTCAGAAGGCTTCGATAACTCGGGTTTTATATACTATGTTCTCCGCGAAAACGGTTATGTGAACTGCCCGCGTCAGATAAGCGAGCAGATCGAATGGGGGGAAAATACTGTTTATGACAGCATAAAGCCCGGCGATATCGTGTATTTCTCGGCAGAACCTAATGAAAAAGCCTCTTTTGGCGGAGTTTACGTCGGTCAGGGCGAAATGATATACAGTCCCTCTCCCGGTGAAACCGTAAAGCGAACCGATATTTCTACACCGTACTGGCAAGCACGCTTCGCCGTCGCACTTAGTCTTTGACATCTTCGGAGTTTATCCTTCCATAAAATAAAAAGCAGAACCGCACAAATTCCGCGTCTCTCGTCTGAACAACAGACAGCGCCGAATTCGTGCGTTTTTGCTTTTGTTTTCGGCAAATGTCGGCTACGCCGCCATGCGGCTTTCTCTCTGCCCTGCCCTCTCACACCTACCCAGACGCCGCTGTCGGCAGAAAGTGCAGATTCCCCTGCGGCTCGCTGCGCTCGCCGCCTTTTCCGCGTTTCCTCCTCCGTCGGAAACGCCCGCTGCCCCTCGGCACACAACGTCTCCC
>USOZ01000361.1 GCA_900556525.1 uncultured Oscillospiraceae bacterium
ATGCAGAGCGTTACGGCGATGATCGAATCGGGGCTTTCAAGCGAGGAAATCGCACTCATGGGACTTGAGGGGCTGAACGGCGATATTCTGGACAGCTGGGAAGCGGCATATCATTGCGGCTGCAGCCGCGAGCGCACGGAGCAGATATTAGTCAGTCTCGGTGCGGACGAGCTTGAAAAACTTGCCGCCGAGCAGGAAAGTACGGAAGTGTGCTGCCATTTCTGCGATAAGAAATACAGCTTTACCGCGGATGAAATTATGAAGCTGCGCGAACAGGCGATGAAAAAATAAAAAAGAAAAGTGCAGGGCAAAACGCTCTGCACTTTTTATTATTTGCTGAACAGCTTTGAGAAAAAGCCCTGTTTTTCGGCTTCGTCTGCGGACGTTACCGAAACTACCGTATAGCCCGGCGGAACTTTTGGTGACAACCGCTAAGGAAAGTGATATAATACACTTGGTTAGCCAGAGCTAACCTAAACTAAAAAAATGTATAAATGTGTACTTTCCCGAGGTGAACAAGATGAAAAAAACGACAGTAAAAATCGACGGAATGATGTGCGGAATGTGCGAAAGTCACGTCAACGACGCGATACGAAGCGCGTTTAACGTAAAAAAAGTGACCTCGTCGCACAGCAAAGGCGAAGCCGTTATACTTTCCGAAGAGGAAATCCCCGAAAGCAGACTCCGCGAAGTCCTCGACCCGACGGGCTATACGGTAGTTTCGCGGTAGCCGCGCTCAACGACCATTCCGAGCCGCTGCCAGATACGGTATATCTGAATACGGATTTTCTCTTCGTCGGTGAAATCGGTTTTCCCGCAGCCTTTCAGAAAATATGGGTCGGGCGCGTCGCCGAAATCGTGAAAATCGTGGCTCATCAGCGGGTCGCCGTAAAGCACCGCCGCATAGTCCACAAGTCCCGTAAATTCGCCGTTTTCGACCATTACGTTCCCGTTCCAAGTGTCGGTATGGATAAAGCGGGGCATTCGTGCGCCGTTAAGCTCTTTTTCGCGGCGGCTGATAAGCGCAAGCAAATCCTCGGCGGAAATTCCGGGAATCTCAATGTTTTTCTCGCGCGCGTCGAGGAGAAGCCATTCAAATAGCATATAGACGAACTCGGCGTTTGTTTTCCGCGAGCTTTCGGGAATAAGCGGGATACCGAAGCACGGCGCCTCGATCTCATATATACTGCGTGTTATTTCGCCGAGCTGTTCTTTTATGCGGTGGTACTGCGCTTCGGTAATGCCCTCCGTGAGGTTCAGCGGCTTTCCGCGAAGATATGACATGAAAAAGTAAGGCACGCCGCAGAATTCGCCGCTGTCGTCGTAGAACAAAAGCTGCGGCATGGAAATATCAAGCGTTTCGTTCAGCTTTTTCATTATCATAGCTTCGGCGGGAACGTACATTTTCTCGTGGCGCATTACCTTTATGCCGCTTTCGCTCGCGATTTTCAGCACGGTCTTTTCACCGTTCGCTTCGACAAGATAGACCGCGCTGCAAAGTCCGCCCGAAAGCTCCTTTGCGGAAAATTTTTTTGCGGATTTTCCGAAAGCCTTTTCGGTCATTCTGCGCAGCACGTCCTCTGAAATGTGATTTTTTGTAATTGCGTTCATTTCTATCTCTCCCTTTATGTATGTGCCGCAGATTATTTCAGGCTGTCGGTAAATCTCAGGAAAGCGGCTTTTCCCTCGGGCGTGCGCTTATAAACTCCCGCGTCGCAGAGAACCTGTTCAAAAACCTTTCCGACCTCCTCGCGAATTATTTCGTGAACATTTTCGGCGGTGATATTTCTTCTTGCGGAAAATTCTTCCGCCCAGTCAGCGTGCTGCGCCAGAACGGAATCGTCACGAACCGCGCCGACGCCCTTTTCAACGAGAACTTCAGCCAGCATGCAGGCATAGTAAAATGGCCGATGTCGGTCATTCGTCTTAACAGTGCGGACAGAAAGGCTCTCTCCGCCGCCTGCGACTTTATTCTTCGCAAATGGCGCGGCTACACGGACGAAGTTGCGGGGATATTCGCCGAGACCGACGGCGTTCCGCACAACACGATAACGCCGATCGCACGCAATAAAGACGGGCTTTACGAATGTGACCTCGTTCTCCGCAACAACATAACAACTCCCGAACACCCGCTCGGCGTTTTTCACCCGCACGCGCAGCTCCACCATATAAAAAAGGAAAATATCGGGCTTATCGAAGTTATGGGACTTGCGGTTCT
>USOZ01000362.1 GCA_900556525.1 uncultured Oscillospiraceae bacterium
TTACCGTTTAAACAAATTTGCGGAATTTTTTAAAAAACTCTTGAAAAGAACGGGATTTATGCTATAATAAGAGGGTAAACAATGCAGTAACAAAAGAAAGGACATTAAAGCTATGGCAAAAATGAACAGTAGCTTTCTTTCGCTGAAAAAAAGCTATCTTTTTATTGAAATCGGCAAGAGAGTCAGAGAATATACCGCCGCAAATCCCGACAATAAAATTATCAGAATGGGTATAGGCGACGTAACTCAGCCTCTCGTTCCCGTTGTCGTTGAGGCAATGAAAAAAGCGGCGGACGAAATGGGCGTAAAGGAAACGTTCCGCGGATATGAGGACAGCGGTCTTGGCTATGATTTTCTGCGCGACGCGGTGCGCGGATATTACGCAAGCTACGGCGTTGAGCTTGACAGCTCGGAAATACTCATAAGCGACGGCGCAAAGTCCGACTGCGGAAATATCGGCGATATTTTCAGCAGCGATAACACGGTTCTTATTACCGACCCCGCTTACCCCGTTTATGTTGACTCAAATGTTATGGGCGGAAGAAAGGTGATCTACGCGGACTCAAATCCCGAAAACGGATTTGCAGCAATGCCCGACCCGTCCGTTCATGCGGATATAATCTATCTCTGCTCGCCGAATAACCCGACAGGCTCAGTTTATACGAAAGAACAGCTCAAAAAGTGGGTGGACTACGCAACTGCAAATAACGCGGTAATTATCTTTGACGCGGCTTATGAAGCGTTTATAAGCGACCCGTCGCTGCCCCGCTCTATTTTCTGCATTGAAGGCGCAAGAAACTGCGCGATAGAGATATGCTCACTCTCAAAGACGGCAGGCTTTACGGGAACACGCTGCGGCTACACGGTTATCCCGAAAGAGCTTACCCTTGAACAGCCCGACGGCGAAAAGATCAGCTTTATGCAGCTCTGGACAAGACGCCAGGGAAGCAAGTTCAACGGCGTTTCCTATCCCGTTCAGCGTGCTGCCGAAGCGGTTTTCACACCCGAGGGTCAGAAGCAGACAAAGGCTGTTATCGCAACATACATGAAGAACGCAAAGGTAATGTCCGACACATTTGACGAACTCGGAATTGAATACACAGGCGGTAAAAATTCGCCGTATATCTGGTTCAGATGCCCGTTCGGAATGGATAGCTGGACATTCTTTGACAAGCTGCTCAAGGAAGCCGAGGTTGTCGGAACTCCCGGGGAGGGCTTCGGAAAGAACGGCAACGGCTGGTTCCGCCTTACCGCGTTCAACACGCTCGAAAATACTACGAAGGCTATGAACAGGCTCAAGGAACTGGTGAAAAAGGGCTGCTGATTCCCTGCCGGTTTCGGCGCGAAAGGAGCAGCTATGGCTAAAGCAAGAAAATTTTTCGGAGCAGTCCTGCTGATTTTCAGCGGGCTGCTTCTTCTGTCATTCGCAGTGACAATTTGTTCAGGCATTGTCAACCACGGGAACATAATCGGCTCAATATTTTGTCTTGGAGTAATATTATTATACATATTTTACGGAAAGTTGACAAAAATACCGTTTTTGAGAGTTGCAGCACCATGTTTAGCCGTATTATTTGCTGTTTCGGCAGCATATTCTGTCGTAATTTCATTGTTCATGTTTTCGGGAATGATGAACACGCCGCAGCGGGCTGTACAGTCGGGCACTTTTGGCGCGTCGGAACCGCACACGGTAATCGTCCTCGGCTGCAAGGCGATAAACGGGCAGCCGTCGCGTATGCTCAAGGCTCGGCTTGACACCGCCGCCGATTATCTTCGCAAACACCCCGAAGCCGTCTGCATTTTAAGCGGCGGTCAGGGAACGGACGAAACCGAGCCGGAAGCCCGTACAATGTACAAATACTTGATTACAAATGGTATAGATGAAACGAAAATATACACGGAGGAACAATCCACAAGCACGGAAGAGAACATAATTTTCTCAAAGAAAATTATCGAGAAAGAAGATCTGCCGCGCTCCGTCGTGATAATCAGCGAGAGCTATCATGTTTTCCGCGGAGTTTTTCAGGCAGAAAAGAACGGGCTTCAGGCAGCGGCGGTATCCGCCCCCTCGACAAACGTGTTGTGGGCGCTGCCGAGCTACTGGGTGCGCGAAATATTTGCAATTTCACGCGACTTCGCGGCGGAGCTGTTCTAGAGCGTGTTCACATAAAAATGAAATGCACGTCTTTTCGGCATAATTTCACG
>USOZ01000363.1 GCA_900556525.1 uncultured Oscillospiraceae bacterium
GGCAAAAAACTTGCGGGCGGATACGGCTTCCCCGACGCAAAGCGGCTTGCCGCGCTTGACGAAGCCGACCTTGCGCCGCTGCGCGCGGGTTTCCGCAGCCGTTATATACTCGACGCGGCGCGAAAAACGGCTTCGGGAGAAATCGACCTTTCCGCGATATACGACATGGACTACGACTCGGGAAAGGCGCTTCTAAAGCCGTATCCGCCCGCAATTTTTTTGCCGAAGCTCTCGCAAAGGCGGCTGATTATCCCGCGAATACGCGGAATGTTGTTGTTCTGCGAAATTATGAAGCTGATGAGCGTTTCAAAAGGTTCCTGCCGAAGAATACGAAGTCCTCGGTTCTCCGCCGCCGCCTTTTTCAGCGTTTCATCGGCGGAAAACTGCGTTATTATCGCGTCGTAGTCCGTCGAAACGTCAAAATACCGCTCCCAGTATTCAACGTCGTCGCTTTCTGCGCCGAGAAGCGTTATCCCGTCTTTTTCCTGTTTAACATTGAGGTATCTGTTCCCCGCAAATCCGCCGTAGCTGCCGTCTGCGAACTTCTCCCAGCGGAAGCACTGCCCGCTTTCAAGCGTCTGCACAAGCGAGCAGCCGTTTTTTATGTAAAAATTCACAAAATTTCTCCAAAAAATAAAAAAATCTCAAAAGCCCTTGACTATTCGTATTTATTATAATACAATTTAAGAGTAATTTCAACACGAAGAGCTGAAATTTTCATGAAAATGAAGTGATTTGTGCAATTTGTTTAAGGCAGGTATAAGCTATGCGTGAAAGTATTCTGACCATTCCCGTAAACGAGGTTTTCGAGCCGAGGTGCGGCTGTCCTATCTGCGCCATGCGCAACACAGTCGAGGAGCATATATGCGAATATATCATGGGCGCGGCGATGATGGAGCCTGACGTAAGAATGGAGACAAACGAGCTTGGCTTCTGCTTTACGCATTTTGAAATGCTGCTCCAGCAGAACAACCGTCTGTCGCTCGGACTTATGCTGAACAGCTATCTCGAAAATACGAGAAAGAATATTTTTGAAAAAAAAGGCTTGTTTTTCTCGAAAAACGCGAAGGCGAAAAAGTCCGCCGAAATCGAGCAGACCTGCTTTGTGTGCAGCAAGGTGGACTGGGGTATAAACCATATGCTCGAAACGGTTTTCACTATGTTCGTGAAAGACCCGAAGTTCAAGAACTTGTTCAAAACGCAGGAATATATCTGCGTTCCGCATTATAATATGCTCATGTCGGTCGCGCCGACGAAACTGCAGAAAGGCGATCTTGCCGAATTTACCGCCGCTCTGGATAATCTTCTTTCGGAGTATGTAAAGCAGCTCAACAGCGACGTGAACGATTTCTGCAACAGCTTCGATTACCGCAACGCGGGAAAGCTGCACAACCCCGAAATGGAGCACGTCCGCACCTCCGTCGAGCGCTCTATCGAATTTCTCACGGGCAGAAAGCCGAGAACGAAGTGAACCGTTTTCGTCGTAAAAATCTCTTCTCAGCACAGAACGTTATTAACGTAAAAAATCCCTCCGAAAAATCATTTCCGGAGGGATTTTTATGCCTTATTTACTTTTATTCAATCGCTTCGGTGCGGTATACGAACTTGACCTGACCGCTCGTTTCGTCCGAAACACCCGAGAATGTGCGGTAATTTTCCGAAACCTCGGAGGTTAAGTCAAGTCTGTGGAGAACGCCCTCAATGTCGCCGTCGATCGCGTTCACGAGCTTTGAAATGCCCTCGTCGTTGAGCTTGATTATGCCCGCGTTAAGTTCCTTTGCGCCGTCGCGGAGCTGGGTAACGCCGTCGATAAGCGCGGGAACATTTTCGCCGAGCTTCTGAACGCCCGCGTTAAGCTCCGTCATGCCGTCGGAAAGCTCCTTTGCGCCGCTGCCGAGAGTCTGTGCGCCCGCGTCAAGCTGCTCCGCGCCCGCCTTTGCGGAAGAAACGCCCTGTGTATACGCCGCAAGACCCGTGTAGAACTCGTTGTAGCTGTCAAGCTGGGTGACAAGGCTCTTTATGCTCTCGCGACCCGCCTTTGCGGCAGCCTTACCCTGAGTGAGCTGATTTTTAACGTCTGCGGACTGCATATTCTGCTCGATAAGCGCATCGATCTGTTCCGAGGTGTTCTGCTCAACGAGCGCCTTTACCTCGTCGGAAGCCATTTGCGCGTCAATCGCAGCCTTTATC
>USOZ01000364.1 GCA_900556525.1 uncultured Oscillospiraceae bacterium
CTGCTCGCGCTGGAAGAAGCGAAAAAAGCAGCAGCGGCGGGCGAAGTTCCCGTCGGCGCGATAGTTGTTGACGAAAATGGCGCTGTTATCGGGCGCGGTCATAACGTCCGCGAAGAACAGCAGCGCCCGACGGGTCACGCCGAAATAATTGCAATCGAGCAGGCGGCGCAGCTTCGCAAAAACTGGCGGCTTTCCGACTGTACCCTTTATGTCACGCTCGAACCCTGCCCTATGTGCGCGGGCGCAATAATAAACGCACATTTAAAGCGCGTAGTGTATGGCGCATTTGACGAAAACATGGGCGCGTGCGCGTCTGTAACGGAGCTTTTTGAAGAAAAATTCGGCTGGAAACCCCTTGTGCGAAGCCGCGTTCTCGAAAACGAATGTTCCGCTTTATTAACCGATTTCTTTAAAAAAATCAGAAAGTAACACGGCGGTGCCGCCATAACTCGGAGGTGATTATTTGAACCGATATAAAACCCTTGCGGCAAATACCATTATTCTCGGTCTGGGACAATTCGGTTCAAAATTCCTGGTTATCCTGATGATGGGATTTTATCAGGCGGCGCTCGGAAAAACCGGCTACGGCGAGATAAATAACATTATCGACACCGCGACCCTGCTGATGTCCGTAGCGACCCTTTCGATAGGCGAATCTATTATACGTTTCGGTCTGGACAGCGCATATGACAATAAGCAGGTATTCTCCGTAGGGCTGCGCGTGACATCGTGCGGACTCGTTGGGTGTCTGCTGTTCGTGCCGCTGATAGGTCTTTTCAGCAACATTTTCCCCGACAATTCGGTTCTGACGCTGCTTAAAGATTACGCATGGATAACGATCTTGTATGTGACAACGGGCAGTTTTAAAAGCACCTGCGCGCTTTTCGTCCGTTCAGCAGGATACGTCCGCCTGTACGCGATCGACGGTATAATGACGACGATCATGAACATTCTGTTCAATCTCGTTCTGCTTTTCTGGCTTCAGCTCGGAAATGTCGGCTACCTTCTCTCGGTAATTTTTGCGGACATCTGTTCGATTATTTTCTTGTGGTTCACCGCTAGGCTGAAACGGTATTTCATCCTTTTCGGTCTGAACCGCGAATATATCCGTTCAATGCTGCGCTTCTGTCTGCCGATGATACCGACCGCAATGATGTGGCAGATAATCAACGTTTCGGGCAGCTTCTTCGTTTCCGAAATGATCGATTTCGGTGCGAACGGTCTGTATAAAACGGCGTTCAAGCTCCCCAGCATGATTTCGATTTTCTCGGGAATTTTCTCACAGGCGTGGAATATGTCGGCAATAACCGAAAACAACTCCCGAACTATCGCTTCGTTTTACACGAACGTGTTCAACATCTTCCAGTCGTTCGTTTATGTACTCGCGGGCGGGCTTATGCTTGTGATAAAGCCTGCGATACAAATAATCAGCGACCCCGAATTCTATTCGGCTTATCTTTACACTCCGTTTATGATACTTTCCGTGGCGTTCACCTGCTTCTCGACCTTTATGGGCAGCGTCTATGTTGCCTCGAAGCAGTCCATGCGTTCCATGACGACGGCGGCTATCGGCGCGGGAACAAACATCGTGCTGAATATTGTCTTTATCTCACTGTTCGGTTTGCAGGGCGCGTCCCTGTCCGCGTTTATCAGCTTCTTGGTAATTTTCATTATCCGTGCGGTCGATACGCGAAAAATTGTGCGAATGGATATGAATCTTCCGAAAATGATAGCAAATTCGGTGCTTCTCATGGGAATGAGCTGCATTATTTTCTTTGTAACAAACCTGCCTGTGTATTATATTTCGCTTTCCGTACTGTTCCTTATGATAGTGGCGATAAATTTCCGCTCAGGAATTACCGCAGTAAAAATCATTCTTAAAAAGGAAAAGCTTAACTGATGAAGCAATATTATTTGTGGCTGATTCTCGCTTTCGGCGCGGGAAACCCGATAATTAACGGGCTGCTGGGGAAATTCGGCAGCCCTAAAGCTGTATATGAAGCTATCCGCGGCAACTGCGCAGCTATAGGCGCGGAAAATTTAAGGCTCGCGGAAAGCACCGACCTTTCCGAAGCGAAGGAGCTTATCGGTACTCTTTCACAGCGCGGGATTGAGCTTATCACGATCAGCGACAAGCGTTATCCGCCGCGCCTGCGAAATATCGAAAACCCTCCGTGCCTACTTTT
>USOZ01000365.1 GCA_900556525.1 uncultured Oscillospiraceae bacterium
AGTCTTCGCGGACGTCCGGAAATTGGGCGGGTCGCCGTCGATAGAACCGAAGTTTCCGTGACCGTCGACCATAGGATAACGCAGAGAAAAGTCCTGCGCGAGGCGAACCATAGCGTCATAAACCGAGGCGTCGCCGTGGGGGTGATATTTACCGAGAACTTCTCCGACGGTATACGCACTCTTTCGGTAAGGCTTATCGGAGGTATTCCCCGCGTCGTTCATCGTGTATATGATACGGCGGTGAACGGGTTTAAGCCCATCCCTTACGTCGGGAAGCGCACGCGAAACGATAACGGACATTGAATATTCAAGGAATGATTTTCGCATTTCCTTTTCAAGATCAACGCCGAACAGCTTTTCGCCCGGGTGAATACTTTCAAGTGCTTCAAGATTTTCCATTTAAAGGGGATCCTTTCTTATACTATTTTTCAATTAAAATTAGTATTAAATTATGCGGTAAGGCAGCGCTCTGAGAAATAGCTGCGGACCTTTTCCGCCTGTTCCTCGGAAAGACAGCGCAGCGGGATCGTCTGAAACGTTGCGCGGTTGATGAAAATGAGTAAAAGCCCGTTCTTTTCTTCGAGAAGAAGCTCGGTTTCCGCGAGTTTATACACCGATTTTTCAATTTCGGTCTGCGGGATAACTTCGGGAAGCTCCTTTTCCGCTTCACTCCCCTCCTCGACGGTATATACTCCGTTCGGGGTAACGGCTACAGTCTCCGTTTCGGCGTTCGGGTCAATTATCGTTTCGACCTCGATGCGATTGTCGTAGAAAGACGCCTGATATTCCTCGCGAGTTCCGAGCGCGTCGAGCGTGTTCATCATCTTTTTGCGCACCATTATCGGCTTTATCCAGTTGAACAGCAGTATTCCGAGCGCAAGTCCCGTCGCGATATATCCGGGGATACCCTCGGGATTTTTTATGATAAGGTCAACGCCGAGCACGATGATAATGACGTAAACGACGGTATAAAGCACCTTTTTGCGGAGCAGGTAGCGGTTCTGAAACGCCTTATAGCCCGTTTCAATCTCGCTTGTTTCCGCGTCGAAGCGTATATCAAATAATTTTGCCATAATTTATCCTTTTCAGCCCTTAACGAGCAGCAGTATTGAAAGCAGGATACAAGCCGCGCAGCCTACCCCCGAGACGACAACGTCGCCGATTTTCTTTTTCTGGAGGAATTTGGTTATGCAAAGTCCGCAGTAAATTCCGAGCGAAAAGAGCATTCCGCAGAGCGCGACCGAGAAATCCATTCCCGCAACAAGCGCAAAAATGCACGCCGCCCATGTGAAAACAAGCACCCACTTAAAGATTTTTCGCGGAAAGGCGCATAGATCCTCTTCTTCCTCGGCTTCTATCTTCGGCATTGCCGATTCGTGCTTCTCGCTGTCGGCATAGATTTTCTCCATACGTTCGAGCTTGTCTATCTGCTTTTTGTTATCATCTTCAAAATTCATATTTTACCCTTAAATATCAAGATTTTGAACATATCTTGCGTTTGTTTCAATAAATTCTCTTCTCGGCTCGACCTTATCTCCCATGAGAATAGAGAAAATGAGGTCGGCTTTCATAGCGTCGTCAAGGCTCACGCGGAGCATAGTGCGCGTTTCGGGGTCCATAGTCGTTTCCCAGAGCTGTTCGGGATCCATTTCACCAAGACCTTTATAGCGCTGAACGTCGACTTTTGCACCGCTTTCGCCCGAAAGCTCGGCGATATACGCGTCGCGTTCCTCGTCCGAGAACGCATAGCGCGCCTGCTTGCCCTTACTTACCTTAAAGAGCGGAGGCTGCGCGAGATAAACGTGACCTTCTTCGATAAGCGGCCGCATGAAGCGGAAAAAGAACGTCAGCAGCAGCGTGCGGATATGCGCGCCGTCGACATCGGCATCGGCCATTATAACGATTCTGCCGTAGCGCAGCTTTGAAATGTCGAAATCCTCGCCAAGTCCCGTTCCGAGCGCCTTTACGACGGGAACGAGCTTTTCGTTGTTGTATACCTTGTCCACTCTCGCCTTTTCGACGTTGAGCATTTTGCCCCACATGGCGAGAATGGCCTGGAAGCGGGAGTCGCGCCCCTGAATGGCGCTGCCCGCGGCGCTGTCGCCCTCGACGATGTAAATTTCGCAGAGGGACGGGTCGCGCTCGTTGCAGTCCTGCAGCTTATCCGGCATCTGGCCGG
>USOZ01000366.1 GCA_900556525.1 uncultured Oscillospiraceae bacterium
TGCGGGAGCGGGTTCTTCCGCCGCAGGTGCGGGCTCTTCCGCCGCAGGTGCGGGTTCCTGTGCTGCGGGTGCAGCTTCTTCAGCGGGCTCTTCAGCGGGAGCCTCTTCCGCCGCTTCGGAAGCCTCTGCGGGGTCGATAGCTTCGTCTTCGGCTTCGCCCGCGCCTGTGTTTATCGAGGTCACCATGTTCTTGAGGTTCTCGATCTCGCCTTTTATCGCGGAACCTGTATCCTTAGCGATATTTACCGCCTTGTCCTTTGTTTCAAGAACGGTTTCCTTTGCAGAATTTACCGTTTCTTCGCCCTTTGAAACCATGTCGTTGTTGATGATCTCGTCGATGCCTTCCTTGAACTTTTCTGTTCCCGTTTTTATTGCGCCTACCGCAAAAAGAGAAGCCTTCTGGAACTTTTCCTTGGGGGAGCTGTGACGTTCTTCAACAAAAACTTCGGGTTCAATGTAGTTTTCCTTAGCGGCTTTCTTCTTTTCAAAAACCTTTTTTCCGACATAATAGCCAACGCCCGCGAGCGCAGCAAGTCCGACGATTGCAGAAAATTTACCCATGTTAAATCATTCCTTTCTAAAATTAAACACCGCCTCGGCGGCACGTATTTTTTCGCTGTTACTATTATACAATATTTTTGCACCTTTGTAAAGATGTTTTTGAGAAATTTTAATGAAGCGGTATCGCTTCGGTGTAAAAAATCGGAAAACCCTGCGACGAGAATTTTTCTTCGTATTCCGTAATAATATTCCCCTCGATCTTGCTGTTATGCAGGTCGAAAGTGATATTGTGCAGGCGGAAGCCGTTGTCCGAATAGCTGTTCAGCGAAAATTCAAAAAACGGTGCGTTGTCCGTTTTCTGTATGATATAGCCGTTCGGAGCGAGGATATTGCGGTAGATAGAGAGAAAACGTTCGTGCGTAAGGCGGTGTTTCACGTAGGTGTTTTTCGGGAACGGGCAGCTGAAATTGAGGTAGATACGTTCAACGCTCTGCGGTTCGAACACCTTTTCGAGATATTCCGCCATGCCCATTATGTATTTCAGATTTTTCAGTCCGCCCGCGCAGGTGCGTTCCATTGCCGTAACCAGCACGTTCACGTTTTGCTCTATCGCGACGAAGTTTATGTCGGGATTGCGGCGCGCGATATCCTCGGCGAACTGACCCTTTCCGCAGCCTATTTCGAGGTGGATAGGATTATTGTTCCCGAACACTTTTTCGGCGGTTATTATTTCGGGCGGATTTACTCCGCGCTGTTCCGAAGCGTAGTCCTGAAGCCAGCCGAGATTTACTGCGGAGCAGGCGGCAAGCCGTTCGTCAAGATGCTTCTTTTTTCTCATTCTCATGTGCAGTAAGATTCCTTTTGAGTATTGTAGTATTCCGCAAGCTGCCACGCCGCGCCGCCCTTTCGCAGGGTTTCGGCGGCTTCTTCGGGCGTTACCCATTTTGCCTGTTCAACTTCATTCGACAGGCGCAGTTCAGCTTTTTTCACGCGGCAGATATACGCGGTCATAAGATTGTCGCGCGGCTCGTAATATCGGCTGAACGCGTAGGAAAGCGAGCTTATTTCAAGCCCCGTTTCCTCCGCCACTTCGCGGCGCGCAGCTTCCTCGGCGTTTTCGCCTTCCTTAATGAACCCCGCGACAAGGACAAATCGGGATTCGCCATAGCTCTGCTTTATCAGCAGAACCTCGCCTTTTTCATTTACGCAAAGGCAAATCACGCAAGGGTATGAAAACGAAAACCACGGTCTTTGGCAGCGCGCGCAGAAAGGCGTTTCGCCCTCGTCGCCTATGACTTTTTCGACGAGCTTTTCGCCGCACTGCGGGCAGTAGATGAATTTCATTTGAAGCTGTATTCGGAGAAGTCGAACGTCGCAAAATAGTCCTGAGGAGTTTCCGCGCGGCGTATCATTTTGAAGCTGCCGTCCTCTTTCAGGAGAATTTCTGCGGAGCGCAGCTTTCCGTTGTAGTTATAGCCCATTGAGAAGCCGTGCGCGCCCGCGTCGTGGATAAACAGAATGTCGCCCATGTCGATTTTCGGGAGCTTTCTGTCTTTCGCGAACTTATCGCAGTTTTCGCAAAGTCCGCCAACTACGTCGTAAGTGTGGTCGCAGGGCTGATTTTCCTTACCCATAACGGTTATGTGGTGATATGCGCCGTAGATAGCGGGGCGCAT
>USOZ01000367.1 GCA_900556525.1 uncultured Oscillospiraceae bacterium
CAATAGCGTTGTCGCAAACATTGTCGCGGACGTTATTATCGCGATGAGCGGGCTTTTCCGCAGCTTTATGGCGGACGGCGCGGCGCTTATCGTTTCGGGAATCATAACCGAGCGCCTGCCGGAGGTGCTTGACGCGCTTACGGCAAACGGCTTCGCCGTTAAAAAGGCGTGCGAACGCGAGGGCTGGAACGTTATGGTTCTGGCGGACTGCTGAAAGGAACTAAAATGGTTACAATAAGCGTATGTATGATCGTGAAAAACGAGGAAGAACAGCTCGGCGCGTGCCTTGAAAGCCTGCGCCCGATAGCCGACGAGATTATCGTGGTCGATACAGGCTCGGCTGACCGCACAAAGGAGATCGCCGCCCGTTTCACCGACAGAATATACGATTTCGCGTGGATAGACGATTTCTCCGCCGCTCGTAATTTCGCCTTTTCAAAGGCGAAAATGGACTACATATATACAGCCGACGCGGACGAGCTGCTCGACGAGGCGAATATTCGCCGTTTTCTTGACATGAAGCGCGTACTTTTGCCCGAAATCGAGATAGTGCAGATGCACTACCTCAATCTCATGGAGCAGAACACCGCCTATAACTCGAAGCGTGAGCTGCGCCCGAAACTGTTCAAGCGGCTGCGCGGGTTTGAATGGATAAATCCCGTGCATGAGACCGTGCGGCTCGACCCCGTTATCTATAACAGTGATATTGAGATACAGCACCTCGCAAAGGGCAGCCACGCTAAGCGGGATTTTGCGACATTTCAAAAAGCCCTGCGAAAAGGTATGCGGCTGGATAAAACGCTTCATTCCATGTATGCGAAAGAGCTTTTCATAGCGGGGGACGCGGGCGATTTTGCCGAAGCGGAGGATTTTTTCTTGAAAAGCTGTTCGGACGGCTCAAGAAGCCTCGACGAGCGGCGCGAAGCCGCGTGTGTGCTTGCGCGGGGATACCGCTTGAACGGAAAAACGTCGGATTTCTTCAAATATATCCTGCGCGAAGCGGCAACCTGTCCGAGCAGCGAGATATGCGCGGAAGCGGGCGAATATTTTTATTCGCAGGGAGATTTTGCCGAAGCGCTCTGTTGGTTCAACGACGCGATATTTGAGACCGAGGCGGTGATTTCGGTATACGTCAAGGGCAAAGATTCGCTGAATCGCCTTGCGGACTGCTATGAGAATACGGGCGAACCCGAAAAAGCCCGTGAATACCGCGAAATGGCGGAAAAATGGGAACTTCCCGAGACAGTTTGAGCTTTTTTGCGCCGAAAATGAAAATTGAACTAAAAAACACTTTATTTTTTCTGTGGAATGTGCTATAATGAAATATATATCATTATGTTTTGGGAAATAAGGAGCAAAAACAGTTGACAACGATCATTTCAATAGTAAACCAGAAAGGCGGCGTAGCGAAAACCACCACCGCCATAAATCTGAGCGCGTGCCTGGGGAATATGGGACAGAGGGTTCTTCTCGTGGATCTCGACCCGCAGGGGAACGCGACTGCGGGCTACGGCTTTGCGGGTGCGGCAAAAAAGAACCTCGAATATACTACATACGACGTTATAATGGGCGAAGCGCGCCCCGCGCAGGCGATAATCAAGACGAAATTCAAAAACGTTTCGATAATGCCCGCGACCTCGAGCCTTGCGGAAGCCGAAGTTAGGCTTTTACAGTTCGAGAATAAGACGCTCTGCCTGAAAAAGGCGCTGCTCCAGATAAAAGACGACTATGACATTATTATAATAGACTGTCTGCCCTCGCTCGGAATACTTGCGCTGAACGGGCTTTCCGCCTGCGACAGGCTGATAATCCCCATGCAGTGCGAACCGTACAGCCTTGAGGGTGTTGCGGAGCTTCTTGCGACGGTAAAGCGCGTAAAGAAATCCAGCAACCGCGGACTTCAGATAATGGGCATTGTTTTTACCATGCTCGACAAGCGGCTCACCGTAAACCGCGAGGTGATGCGGAGCATCAAGGCGAAGTTCCCCGAGGACACTATTTTTAAGACAGAAATACCGCGTAATGTGCGCATTTCCGAAGCGCCGAGCCACGGCGAACCTATCCTCTACTACGACCCCCCAGTCCTGTTTTTTTCGCCATTTTTCGGTATTCCTTTCAATACGCCGCTGGCGCGCCGCGAAAATCGCGGGACTTAAAGAAGTTCCCGTCCGCATT
>USOZ01000368.1 GCA_900556525.1 uncultured Oscillospiraceae bacterium
TCCCATACAGGTGTTACAGTTTCCTTGATTTCGTGGCGGGAGTTTAGCCTGACTGTGTTCAGGCGGCGTTTGGCGAGGTGCGGGAAATCGCAGGGATAACAAAAGCCGCCGAGCGGCAAGGCGTTCGCACGCTGTACAGGCGGCGCAGCGGCGGCTTTCAATTTCTCTGATTCCTTTCACACCCCTCGAATTTTGTCGTATGGTGACGAAAAACGTTCTTTCGCGTCGGATTACGACGAAATCCGACGAATTACCCCGATTTAACGGACTGGAAATTGCCTTAAATTCATGTTATTATGATTACGGAAGGAAAAGCGTAATTCCCGCTTTTATACAGCGGGAATTGGAAACATCATAATACTAAGCACCAATAAAACCATAGATAAAAATTCTCGTATAACCCATACATGTAAAGATTACATTGTATAGTCTTTAATTGATGCTGAGTATAAAATGACATGATTGGAAAGGACAAGAAAATGGCAATCTTTCAGAAAAACACAGTCGAGAAAACAAGCACCAACCGCGTTATCGAAATACCCGTCTGCTGCATCGCGCCAAACCCTGCGCAGCCTCGGGTAATATTCGACGACTACGAGCTTTCACAGCTTGCGGTCAGTATCCAGCAGAACGGCATTTTGCAGCCGCTTACGGTAAGACGGCTCGAAAACGGACTTACCTACGAGCTTATTGCGGGCGAACGCCGCCTGCGCGCCTGTAAGCTGCTGAACATGAGCTATGTTCCGTGCATTATTATTGAAACAACGAATAAGGACAGCGCAATTCTCGCCGTTGTCGAAAATCTCCAGCGCTCCGAGCTGAATTATATGGAGGAAGCATACGCGATAAAAAACCTCATCGACTACTACGAGCTTACGCAGGAGGAAACCGCCGCACGGCTGGGTATCGCCCAGTCCACGATCGCAAATAAACTCCGCCTGCTGAAATTAAGCGACGAGGAAAAGGCGCTCGTTCTTCGCTTTAAGCTGAACGAACGTCAGGCGCGCGCACTTCTGCGGCTCCCCGGAGAGCGCCGAAAAAGCGCGATAGAAGCGATAAGCTCGGGACAGCTCAACACAGCCCAGACCGACCGCTACATTGACGAGCTTCTTACCGAAAAGCCCAAGCAGAAGATCCAGAAAAGGTGGAGCTTTAAAGCGGTGAACCTCTACATAAACACGTTCAACAAAACCATAGACGCAATGAAAGAGGCGGGCATAAACTGCGAGGCAAAACGCAGCCGCACCGAAGAATTCATGGAATATGTCGTAAAAATCCCGTTAAGATAATTCCCTCCAGCTTTCTATTCGCCGCTTCATTTCGTCAATTCCCAGTATCCCGTTCGCGAAGCCTTTTCGCACCAGTTCCGCGGGGATAAATTCGTCGTATTTCTCGAAAATCGGAACTTCATCGGGATAGACAAGCTCCATAGGGTCGAGCGGCTGACGGACCGTTTCAAAAAGCACGCGGAAAAATTCATTTTTATCCGCTTTCATTTTGAACATTATGAAGTACGGGCGCGTGCTGTCAAGCCCCGAAAGTCCCAGCTGTTCGCCGCATTTCAATTTCAGAAAGCGCTCCATTGCAAGAAATCCATAACTTCCGAGCCACGGAAAAAGACACCACATATCGCCGCCGAGATTTATCAGCGGTTCTGCGCAGACACTCGCTTTTTCGGCTGTAAAACGCGCTTTTTTCAGCCTTACAACCGCATTTTTCATCAGATACGGGTTATCAACGGAAGATTATAAAAAATTACTGCTGCATCTTATTGACATCGGTCATGTCGAGCGCACCGACGAGGGCGGACTGATCGTGGGGATAAAAGGGGAACGGATAACCGGCAGCTTCAAATTTTATGCCGTTTTTCAGGAGAATGAGGAATTTACCGTCAGAAACGAATCGCAGGAACTGGGAACCGTTGTCCTGCCGCCGCCGGCAGGTGAAAAGCTTGCGATCGCGGGACGTGTGTGGACGGTGCTGGACGTTGATCGCAAACGGCATCTTGTCTATGTCGAACCCGTTAAGGGACAGGTTCCTGCCTATTTCGGGCAGTGCCCCGGAGCGGTTGATACGCGTGTGCTTGAGCGCATGAAGCAGGCGCTTTGCGAGGATGAAATTTACCCGTATCTGATGAAAAATGCGGTTGTAAGGCTGAAAAAAGCGCGT
>USOZ01000369.1 GCA_900556525.1 uncultured Oscillospiraceae bacterium
ATTTTCCGTCTTATTGCACGAAAACTCCTTGAAATACATCAAGTATTCCTGCGTCTTTTTCATGCAATCAGACAAAAAATCTGTCTGCGCAATCTGCATACCCGATTTAATCAGCGCTTCCCTAATTCCGATTGTTGAAATCAGTATTATGCGGATTTTACGCGGCTGCGAGCTTTTTGTGCTTCATTGCCAGCCAAATTCCGTAGCCTGCGGATACGACGGTAAGGAATATCGTACCGGCCATGTCGAATATCTGCGTATCCGCCGCCGCAGCGCCAAAGGCGCTTGAAGCGTTGACTATAAAGTGCGCTGCTGCGCAGGGAATAATGCTCTTTCCGAACATGAACACCATTGTAAAGCAGAAACCGACTGCGCAGGCATAAATTATCTGGCAGACCGTGCTGAACAAGGGCGCGCCGTTCAGCAAATTCACAATGTGACCTAAACCGAATGTCAGCGATGAAACGACGACAGCGGTTCTGATATTACTCTTGCACATATACTTGAACAGCAGTCCGCGCATGGTCAGTTCCTCGACAACTCCCGAAATTCCCAGAGCAAGCGCCGTAACGATACATTCGCCGAGGGACGGTTCAACGGCTGCACCGTTCCAGAAATTTATGGTGCATATCGCCGCGAGCGGGATAAAGAACAGGAATTTTTTCGGACTGCCCTTAAAGCCGCACAGACCGTATTTCTCTGTCAGCCCGTTTCTGAACATGAACACCAGCAGTACGACAAGTATCGCCGCCGAAAAGAACACGGTTATCAGGTGCGGCACACCGATAGTTTTGGAAATATTGTCCGAAACGCTCGCGCCGATAACGTAAATCACGATCCACACCAAGGCAAAAAGAAGTTCATTTTTTTCGTATATTTTTCTCATATATTTTCTCTCCTCATCATTCCTATAACGCCCATAAAAACATTATTTAGAATTCTTTTGAAATACTCCTCGTCGTAGTCCATGGAATTGTTCGCCAGCAGTCCCGAAATTCCGTGAACCGCCAGAAACAGCGCCGCGAACACGTCCCTGCTCTGCTGTTCGGTAATTTCCGCCTGTTCGTGAAGAATTGAAAAAATCGGGGTCAGCTCATCGCCGCTGATAAGCTCGTCGAAACCTCTGCTCGCGTACTTGTCGGACTGGAACAAAAACCTGAACAGGTATTTTTCCTCCGCCGCAAATTTTATATATCTAAGCCCGATTGCAAGCATAGGATCTTCGTTGTCGCTGTCAATATCCATGATATATTCGGTGTGAAATCTGTCCGCCTCGGCGTATATCTCGTCTTTCAGTTCATTTACCGAAGCGAACTGATACATTATCGGCTGTGTCGAGCAGTTTAGCTTTGAAGCCACTTTTCTGACGTTTAGCGCTTCCGCCCCGCTGCTGCGCACAAGCTCAAATCCCGCTTTTATAATCATTTCCCTCGTTATCTGCTGTTTCGGCGGCATTTTATCTCTCCTTTTGTAACTTATGTTATATAACGCTTGTTATTATAACATTAAAGATCATATTTGTCAATACCTTAAAAAGAAAAAATCCGAAAAAATTATTTTTCGGATTTACTTATTATAACATGAATTTTGCAATACCGGCGTTAAACTTTATTTAAGCTTTCCGATATGTTCCTTTATTTTTGTGAACGTCTGGTCGCTTATATCATGCTCAATTTTGCAGGCGTCCTCCGCCGCAGTCTTTTCATCAACGCCAAGCTTTATCAGACACGCCGTAAGAACGCAGTGGCGCTCGTAGATATTTTCCGCAACGTTCTGACCGCTCTCCGTGAGTGTGATATATCCGTCCTTATCAATTTCGATATACTCGTCTTTTTTGAGTATGCCGACCGCCCTGCTGACGCTGGGCTTTGAAAGGTTCATTTCTCTCGCTATATCAATGGAACGCACCTCGCCCGTGCGCCGTTTAAGCACAAGTATCGTTTCAAGATACATTTCGCCGGATTCATAAATTTTTGCCATACAGTCACCGTCCGTTTTCGTGCAGCTTTATACTCGGTGCAAAAAACTATACAAAAAACGAGTATAATCTTTGCATATATGGGGTATACAAGAATTTTTATCTATGGTTTTCTTGGTGCTTAGGGAAGCACTGATTAAATCGGGTATGCAGATTGCGCAGACAGATTTTTCGTCA
>USOZ01000370.1 GCA_900556525.1 uncultured Oscillospiraceae bacterium
ATTCACAAAAGTGCGAACCCGCCCTGCAATTTGACCTATAAGTTTTATTTAACGTGCCCGCAGGGCGGAATTGCCGATAGGCGCTTGCCTATTCGTTGCGGATAGCTTCGAGAGCGCTTATCTTTACCGCGCGGTTTGCGGGGTAGAATCCCGAAATAAGACCAATAACGGTAGAGAACGCGAGTGCGAGAAGTACCAGCCAGAGCGGAATAATCGAAACGCGCGAGCCGTCGCCGCCCGCAACCATACCGAACATATCGGCGAAAACCCCGCCGCCCAGCGAGTTCATCACCGCTGAGATAATATAGCTGATAACCGTTCCTATCGCGCCGCCGAGCAAGCCTATCATGCCCGCCTCCATAAGGAAAACGACTCTGATGTTGCTGATATAGCAGCCGAGAACTTTCATGATACCGATTTCCTTTGTTCTCTCGTAAATCGACATTATCATCGTGTTTGTAATGCCGATCGCTGCAACCAGCAGGCTTATCGCCGCGAGACAGCCGAGAACCATCTGGATAACGCCGAGCTGACCCTGCATTTCCTTTCGCACGGAAGCCATACTTGAAGCGTTAAAGCCAAGTTCCTCAATCTGCGCCTGAACCGCGTCAACGTTGTTTATGTCGTCGACCCAGAGCTTAACTTGCGAATATTCGGGGTCTTTGGCGTTCTTTACGCTGTTAAGACGGTTGTAGCTGTTGATGATCTCCTTGGCGAGATCCATGTCGATCATAACGGAGTAAACCGTTTCCCAGTTTGTATCCTGTTCGAGAACCGCCGCCGTTGTCATTTTGAATTCGTAAGCACGGCCGCCGCTCTGATATGTACCGTCGTCATTCTGCTTTTTCGTGTTGTTTACATAAAGCAGAACGCTTTCGGTCATAGGGTCGAAGAACGGCTCGGAATATGTTCCGTCGGCAAGCTGCTGTTTCCATGTATATGAATTCTGACCGCGTTTTTTGGTATCACGGAACTGATATGCCGCCTCGTTTCCGAAAATTATTGTGTGCAAATCAGCGTCATCGCCGGGAAGGGCGCCTTGTTCGGCTCTGTATCCCATTTTTTCAAGCGCTGAGAAATCAACGCCGTATATCTGCATCCAGCTTGCGCGGTATCTGCCATTGCGCCCCGCCGAAATTGTGACATACTCCGAGTTGACTTCGATTTTCGGGAAAACAATATCAACGTGCTCGATATTTTTCAGCATTTCAAGAGCTTCATCGTTCAGGGCAGGCCGTTCGGAGCTTGAACTATTGCTGCCAACGTAGTTGATATAATTGCTGTTGCCGTAGATAGTGACGGCGTTAAGGTCGCCCCATGTCGAAAGCATATTATCCATAGCTTCGTTCATGCCAAGACCTAGCGAAATCATTACGATGATAGCACAGCAGCCGATAACAACACCGACAACCGTAAGCATGGTACGTCCCTTGCGCCTCCATAGGTTACGAAGGCACATGATGATCATATCAGATATCTTCATCGTCCTGCTCCAGTTCTTTTTTCTTTTTATTCTTTTTTACAACTGCAATAACAATGATAACGACAACCGCCGCAACAACTGCTCCGCCGATAACGAACCAGAGCCATGTCATGCTGCCGCCCTCTTCGGTTGGCATTACGTCCATTCCGGTATTATCATCAAAGCTGTTGTCAATGTCGAAATTGTAGTTATATGAAATCGCATTGATCGTGAAAGGCGTGCGCTGTTCCTTTGCCGTTCCGTTCGCGTCCTCGTATGTAACCACAATGTTGCCCTCGATCGTTCCCTCCATGTCGGGAGTTATCTGAACGTCGTAGTATTCTTCAGCGCCGCTGTTTACGTTGCCGACATAGTAAGCCGCCGAGGCCTTTGTGAAGCCCTCGCCCTCAACGTCCGCAACAACATTGTAAACGCCGCTCTTGCCCTTATTTATGAAGCTTACGCTGATATATGCCATTTCGCCGACTCCGCAGGACTCGGGATATTCGGGCTGATTTATTGTGAAGCGGTCCTCCTGCTGAAGCGGTATCGTTATTGTTTCGGTAATAAGGTCTGCTTTCGCGCGCTTTCCGTTTGCGAGATATTCGTATTCAAATGTCAGAACGACAGGGTAGCTGTCGGGCTTTGAATCTGCGCGGGGAAGGAGGTCG
>USOZ01000371.1 GCA_900556525.1 uncultured Oscillospiraceae bacterium
GGAAGAACTGGCTAATGCCCCCTTGCGGGGCAACCGCCGGAGATGCGCAGTCGTGCTCCCCAGCTCTCCGGGAAAGGGGCAACAAAAAAACGGCTCTGCGCCAAAGCACAAAGCCGTTCGTGATTTTTTAAAGTTCGCCGCGAAGCTCCGTGACGCGCTCGTTTAGCTCCTTGTATGCTTGAGCAAGAGTAGCGTCTTTTTCGTCCCTGCGCAGAATAAACGTGTCGTCGGGCGAAATCCCGAGCTTTTCCATATTTATCGAAAAATCCGTTATAAGATAAAACTGCCACTTGTACACGTCGCGCTGCAAGGCGATCATATCGCGAAGCTTATCGTATGTATATTTCTTGCTCGCATTATCACGCCCGATAACATTGATAACGCAGACAACCTTTGAGGGGCGCTGTTCCTCGGGAGTGTCGTTAAGGCGCGCGCCGACGGAATTCATAAGCTGAGCCGTCGCGTCGAGCATACGGCATTCTCCAAGCCCGCCCTCTTCAAAGCCGTAATTTTTGACAACGAGTTTTCCGACGGGAATATTATCAAAGACAGGGGTAATCCTGCTGTTGTAAGCAACACCCGAAGCGTTCATTTCTCCGTCAAGCTTTCTCTGTGCCAGAATAAAGCCTTTCAGGCTTTTAATAGCCGAATCCATGTGCACGGCTGCGGCTACACCACAGTCAAATGCAAAAATAACTTCCATAAGATTTTTCTTCATACGTTTCCCTGCCTTTCCGCAACCTTTCGGTGCTTTCTTTACACACATTATAGCACAAGCTACACATAAATTGCAATACTTTTTTGAAATTTTTGTGCAAACCGCCGCGATTGTCTATGTGCTTATTTTTATTTTTTTGTTCAACGGCTTCACCTTGTTTTTTCTGCGCTTTTGCGTTGTTTGCGTTCAGATGAAAGATTGGCTCTTTCCCGCAGATAACGTGAAAGTTCTTTGCTGACATTTCCGGATAGAATAAGAACTCCTATAAGGTTTGGGATCGCCATAAGCCCGTTTAGCGTGTCCGAAATATCCCAAGCGAGCGTAAGGCTTACCGTGCTTCCGAGCAGCACAAATGCAACATAAACAGTCCTGTAAAGCGGAACGCTTTTTGTCCCGAAAAGATATTCCGCGGATTTCGCACCGTTGAACGACCATCCGATAACGGTCGAAAACG
Organism: uncultured Oscillospiraceae bacterium; assembly: GCA_900556525.1. Classification (GTDB taxonomy): domain Bacteria; phylum Bacillota; class Clostridia; order Oscillospirales; family Ruminococcaceae; genus Ruminiclostridium_E. The sequence goes on from USOZ01000371.1 coordinate 1,173, forward strand.
CGAAAAGAAGCACCATTACCGCAAGCAGCTTCCCTGCGAAATTCCCGAAACATTGACCAAAAACATATGAAACAAGGCTCGCTCCGTTTACGGCGGAAAGCTCGACCTTACTTATTACCGCTTCACCATTTTTATTCAAAATCGGCGTTCCGTTGGGATTTTTTGCCGCAATTCCTCGTATCTGCATGAGATTTATAAAGTTGCAGCCCGTTTCGTCCGACTCTCTTTTCAGCTTTATTGTAAAAGGCTGACCGTAAGACGTTTTTGCCTGAAGCTCGGTATAAGTTCCCGACGGCGAATTCTCGGCGGCAAGCTCCAGCAGCGGGATAGGCTCTCCGCTTATCAGAGATGAATTTTCCAAAATGCAGAAATACTGCGGCTGTTCGGAAACGTTCTGCAAAGCCGCTTCAAGTGTGTTTTTCGTACCGGACGCGGAAAGAAGAACCAGCGCCGTAAGTGTACACATGACCACAGTGTCAAAAAAAATCTCAAAAACCGCCCACATTCCCTGTTTCACAGGCTCGGTAACGTCAGACGAAGCGTTTACGGCAACGGACGAGCCAAGTCCCGCCTCGTTCGAGAAAACTCCGCGCCGAAATCCGACCGAAACCGCGTTCATTATCAGATAGCCGCTTATTCCGCCCGCGACCTGCCTGAAGCCGAACGCGCTTGATATAATCGCAGAAATAATTTGCGGAATACGAGTGAAATTCATTGCGAGAACCGCAATGCACGCGGCTATGTACAGAACCGCCATTGCGGGGACGAGCTTTTCCGTCACACGCCCTATCCGCTTTATTCCGCCGACAATTACAAGCGCGGAAATTACCGCGAGAATCGCCCCCGTAGCAAGCGTCGGAACCCCGAATTCGGAACGCATTGCGTCGGCGATCGAATTCACCTGCGTCATGTTCCCTATGCCGAACGAAGCCAGCATACAAGGTA
>USOZ01000372.1 GCA_900556525.1 uncultured Oscillospiraceae bacterium
GGGCTGTTCTGCGGCGGTCGTTTCGGCTGCGGGCTGAGCTTCGGGAACAGGCTGTTCCCGGGGCATTTCCTGAGCGGTGGTTTGCGCTGTCTGTTCTTCGATAGTCTGCGGCTAAGCCCGAAAAAATAAAGACCGATTTCGGAAAAGGCGCGCTCGCATTCTGCCTTGTTATAATAGGGCTGCTTGCGATCTCTACGGGAGTTTTCGCGGGTCTTTATTTCTCGCTGATATGACGGAACACGGTAAACTGTTCCGCGCAGTTCGCTGCGTACTGATAATAGCTGTTGCGTGCGCGATAGGGATACTGCTCGGGCGAATGATGACCGACTATGAAATGCGGTACTTGATGACGCGGAAATTTTGCGGGAATTATCGCGGGATCGACGTGTATAAATGCGGCGAGCTGAATAACGACAATTTTCTTGGGCATATCTATATGCTTGAAAAAGCGCCCGATGCGCTTGCGGAAAGCTGCGAAGCGCTTTATTTTACGGGCGAGGCGCTTTCCGTCCCCGAAGTGGGACAAAACGGCTCCGCTCTCGGGCTTACTCAGGACGCGACGATATACATAACGACCGACAGCTTTTACCCCGACGTGCTGTATCACGAGCTTTTTCACGCTTATGACAATCAGAACGGAAAAATATCCGACTCGGAAGAATTTGTGAAAATTTTTGAAAAGGAAAGAGAAACGGTTTCGGAAACGGGCGGAGAAAACGGCAGCCGCACGGCTGAATTTTTTGCGGCGGCAGGTGCGGAATATCTGCTTATGCCCGACACGCTGCGAAAAAAAGCGCCCGAGACCTACGCTTTTATCGACGATCTTATTGACGCATACGGAGAGGTATACCAATGGTAAATATAGGAAACGACTGGGACGAGCTGCTGCGCGGGGAGTTCGACAAACCGTATTATCTTGCGCTTCGCAGCTTTCTGAAGTCCGAATACAAAGGCTTTACGATCTACCCGGATATGTATGATATTTTCAACGCGCTGAAATTAACGCCGTACAGCGAAGTTAAGGCGGTAATTTTAGGGCAGGACCCTTATCACGAGCCGAAGCAGGCGCACGGGCTTGCCTTTTCGGTTCAGGACGGTATTGAGCCGCCGCCCTCGCTGAAAAATATCTATAAGGAGCTTAATACCGACCTCGGTCTGCCTATTCCGACAACGGGCGACCTGACCTGCTGGGCGAAACAGGGCGTCCTTCTGCTCAACACTTCGCTTACCGTGCGGCGCGGACAGGCGAACAGCCACCGCGGAAGAGGCTGGGAAATTTTTACCGACAGGGTGATCTCTCTTCTGAACGAGCGCGAAAAGCCGCTTGTATTTATCCTCTGGGGAGCAAATGCGCGCGCAAAGACCGCGCTTATAACAAATCCTCGTCATCTTATCCTAACAAGCGCGCACCCAAGCCCTCTTTCTGCCTACAACGGATTTTTCGGCTGTCGTCACTTCTCAAAATGCAATCAGTTCCTGCGCGAAAACGGCATTTCTGAAATAGACTGGCGCGTTTCCTGAACCCCTCACATCAAAGCACAAAATGTCGGGCGCAAACGCCCGACTTGTGATAAAATAGTGTTACAGCAAGGGAAAAGGACGTGTAAAAATGAACAGTTGGACAGAGGGAATACAAAACGCTATACAGTATATTGAAGAACATCTGACGGAGGAAACGAACATATCGGATATTGCCGCAAAGGCATACGTTTCTCCATTCTATTTTCAGAAAATCTTCAGCGTTCTGTGCGGGTTCACCGTTGGCGAATACATCAGAAACAGGCGGCTTGCGCTCGCCGCAGAAGAACTGTCGTCGTCCGATATAAAGGTCATCGACGCGGCGGTAAAATACGGCTATGACTCTCCGGACAGCTTTGCGCGCGCATTCACAAAATTTCACGGAATTTCTCCCTCCGCTGCAAAAGAAAACGGCGCGAAAATCAAAAGTTTTGCGCCCGTAAGGATTAAACTGACACTTGAGGGAGGTACTGTCATGGAGTACAGAATTGTTGAGAAGGCATCATTTACCATATTCGGTAAATGCAGAAAATTTAATGCGGACAAAGTTATTAAAGACTTCATGGCACTTAATGGGATAGTGTATACAAGCG
>USOZ01000373.1 GCA_900556525.1 uncultured Oscillospiraceae bacterium
TGCTCGATAAGCGATTCTGTAGAACGGGGCAACACAGCCAGCCGACTGCCGAAACCACAACGTCAGAACCGCAGGTGAACGAGGTAGCGGAGGGCGTTATCACAAACGGACAGGTCGTTGCAAAGCTCGACGACGGGCATTACTGGGCAATTTCGCTGTTCGGCGGCGGAAAGGGAACGACCTACGCCGAGGCGCTTAACCGTTTCAGAAACGAGCTTCCCGAAAGTGTAAAAATATATTCAATGATCGCGCCGACTTCGGGCGAATATTACCTGCCGTCCAATTTTGCGGAATATAACGCAAGTCATCGTAAGAGCGTTGAAAGCGTAAATTCTCAGCTTTCCGAGGGAATTATTCCCGTAGACGCAATTTCTGCGCTCGGCGAACACACCGACGAGCCGATTGTAAACAGCAGGTCGGTTATCCCCTTTTCTTCGATGAACCGACCACCATTGGCAGCCTCTCGGCGCGTATTACGCGGCGCAGGCGTTTGCCGAAGCGGCGGGAGTTCCGTTTACTCCGCTTTCAGAGATGAAAGAGGTTGACATTGACGGCTTTGTGGGGACTATGTACGGCTATACGGAGAGCGTAAACCTGCTTAACGACCCCGAACAGTTCGTATACTATAAGCCGCAGAACGATTATTCGACCTATTATTACGACACGTCGTACAATTTTGACTACAACTTCCCGTTCTTTATTGATATGCCCGTCGGCAGCTCATATTCGACATTTATGGGCGGCGATAAGAAGATTGTCCGCATAGAGACCGACGTTAAAAACGGCAGAAAGCTCCTTATTTTTAAGGACAGCTACGGGAACGCCGAAGTTCCGTTCTATTTCGGTTCTTTTGAGGAAATTTACGTCTGCGATATGCGCTATTTCGACCTTAACGCCGTTCAGTTCATCGAAGAAAAGGGGATAACCGACCTGCTGTTTACAATGTGTACATTCTCCGCCGTCGGAACAAATTCCAACGGTCTGATAAACGCGCTTGACAACCCTGTTATTGAAGAGATTCCTGCAGACTGAGTGCAGAAAGGATATTAAATGAACCGTAGATTGGGCGCGGCAGCGCTTTCGGCGGCGGCAGTTCTGCTTTGCTCCTGTTCACAGGCGCAGGCGGCACCGCACCAGACCTTTAAAACCGTTAATACTTCGGGGATAACAGCCTATAAGACTCCCACCGACGAAAACGGGAATTATATAACGGGCGAGCCGACCGAAACCGACTCTTTTGAAACAACTTCAATTTCTTCGGCTGAAGCTCCCGAGCCGACCGAACCTGTCACCACGGAAAGCAGCCTTGACGAAATGGCAACGCAGGGTGCGACAGCACCCGCCGAAAATTCCTCGCCGCAGTCCGCCCAAACGGAAGACACCGCCGAACAGACAGCCCGAACCGATATGACAACCACCGTTCCCGCAGACAGCAGCGAATACAGCGTTATCGGCGACAACGGCATACTTGTCACAAAGCGCGCGGACGGGCATTACTGGGGGCTCATGCCGTGCTGGGGAACGTACGGCTTGTGCGAAAGCTGGGCGGAGAGCGCCAACAGCTTTGCCGCGGCGCTGCCCGACGTAAAAACCTATCAGATGACAATACCGACTTCGAGCGAATTTTACGTTCCCGCTGAATATTCTTCGGGATTTACGGGAAGCCAGCTTGCGAAAATCGAACACATTGCTCAAAATCTCAAAAATATAAAAAATATCGACGCATATTCCGCGCTTAACGAGCATAAGGACGAGAAGATTTTTTCCCGAACCGATCATCACTGGTTCCCGCTCGGCGCATATTACGCGGCGCAGGTCTTTGCCGAGGACGCGGGCGTTGATTTTGCGGACATTTCCGAGTATAAAAAAGTCACAATGGGCGGCTATGTCGGCTCTATGTACAGCTACTCGAACGACGTTCATCTAAAAAACGACCCCGAGGATTTCGACCTTTACCTCTCGCCGAACCGCAGTGAAATAACCACAAATTATTACGGCAAGTCGTTTGAAAACGGCTATGAAAGCGATCTTTTCACCTCCCCCGACGGCGGCGCGTATTACTGTTCGTTTCTCGGGATATGAAAAAATGAAGTTCATGGGCACTCCTTT
>USOZ01000374.1 GCA_900556525.1 uncultured Oscillospiraceae bacterium
GCCGTCATTTTCGCGCGGATTTTCTGTTCCCCCCCGAGAACTCCGCCTGTGCAGCCGGTGATGACTGCTGTAAGGGTTTTGGCGAGCGCGTCCGTGCCGTGAACTTCGCCGAAAATAAGCGCGCCGAGCAAGCCGAACGAAAGCAGTATGACCGCGCAGCGAAAGCCGTGCCGCAAACCGCTGTGCTTTTTTATCCTGCCGCAGACATAGCCCGAGAGCATACAGCCCGCCCCGAAAGAAAGCAGCGATAGAAATCCCGAAAAATGCAGCGGCAGGCTGAGAATATACATTGCGAAAGCCGAAATAAGCAGCATAACAACAGCCCCGCCCGCTCCGACAGCGGAAGAAAAGACGTATGTTCCCGCGCGTTTCAGCAGGTCGTTTCTGAAATCGGACATGGTATCACCTCGTCAGATTTTATGAGCCGAGTCTCAGGAATATGTACATTATTTTCAGTTTGTTTTTGAACAATGAAGCAAAAAACGGGAAAACAATGTTCCCGTTTTTACGTCATTCTGTTCTTTTCGCTGTACCGAAAGCCGAAATTTTCACATTTGTGAAATATTTCAGTTCATATAACGCCGTACCGCTTTTCATTGCTTCGATGATTCCGCGCAGTTCCTTTTTCACGGCTTCCTCGCTGTCATACCAGCCAGAATTACCGTATGAGCGCCGAAAAATCCCACGCGGTCGATTCCCTCAAGAATATATGCGGGTTCATTTTTCGCCGGAAATGCAATTTTATATCTATACTATTTTTCCTTGCGTATAAGCCTCAGATTATTTCCAAAGTCCATTTTTTTCTCCTTGCGCCTTGCGCAGTAATTTGTTACAGGTCGCCTCTAAAACCCTCATTCACGGCAGATTTCTAAGGAAGTGCTGATTAAATCGGGTATGCAGATTGCGCAGACAGATTTTTCGTGCAATAAGACGGAAAATATGCAAGTAAGATGCGTGCCGAGATTTATTCAGCACTTCCTTAATCTGCTCGTGTCTCGTTTTTTAGAGGTGACCTGCATACATTTTGCCGCAGAAACGACAATTCTTCAACCAACCTGAAGTTGCTTTTTCGCAACTTTGCGCTGCGGCGGCTTCATTAAGCCATATTTTGCAGTATTTTCAGCGCCGCGCCCGCGAGGTACAGCGAGCCGCCGATGAAAACGCCGCTGCCGCTTTTAAGCGACAAGGCGGAAGCTATCGCCTCTTCGAGCGAAGCCGCGGCGTATGCGTTTATGCCAAGTTCCCGTGCAAAGGCGCAGAGGGTATCCGCAGGAACGGCTGCCGAATAATAATCGTCGGCGAAAAACACGGCGGCAGCCTGTCCTAAAAGATTTTTAAGCGAACCGCGCCATTCTTTTGTGGTCAACATTCCGAGAACCATTACGGGACGGATATTTTCCGTTTTAAGCAGCGCTGCCGCGGCAGCCGTTCCCGACTCGTTGTGCCCACCGTCCACTATTATAAGAGGTTCTTTTCGGAACACCTGCATTCGTGCGGGTATGCAGGCTTCGGAAAGCGCCGAGCGTATCGTCTGCTCGGGAACGTTTAAAAAGCGAAGCGCTTCGATCGCAGCTACGGCGTTTTCGGGCTGATGAGCACCACCCATTTTTGTTGTAAAAAAATGTCCTTTATATGTAAATTCGGTCCCAAAAACGGAATTTTTGGTTATTTTAAGCTGATTTCCGTCGGCTTCGACATAATCCGAGCCTCTTTCTTCCGCCGTTTTTTTCAGCACCTCAAGCGCTTCGGGGCGCTGAAAAGGAGTAACGAAAACGGGCGCGCCGCGCTTGATTATACCCGCCTTATGAGCGGCAATTTCGGGAATCGTCGAGCCGAGAACAGCGCAGTGGTCGTAGTCGATACGCGTTATCACGCTCAGCGCGGGGCTTACGATATTCGTACAGTCGTTAAGTCCGCCTATGCCCGTTTCGAGCACGACATAGTCGGCGGCAACCTGAACAAAATACTCAAAAGCAATGGCCGTGAATATTTCAAACTGCGAATAATCGGAGCAGCTGCCCGCCGCCGCTTTCACAGGCTCGCAGCACCGTACAAAAGACTCGCGCGGGGAGGAACACCATGACCTACGAACAATCCGTTGAATTTATC
>USOZ01000375.1 GCA_900556525.1 uncultured Oscillospiraceae bacterium
TCATGCAATCTGACGAAAAATCTGTCTGCGCAATCTGCATACCCGATTTAATCAGCGCTTCCCTAGCAGGCTTTTCAAAAGGAAACACCCCGCTTCCGTTTAGCCGAAAGCGGGGCGCAGTATGTTGGATTAGTCCCAGATGTCCGGGAATTGAGCTTCAAGCTCCTTGATGTTTCTTACGAGAACTTCTTCCTGCTCTTTAAGCTCGGTCTTGCGCTTGGGAGTAAGGAACGTCTTGTTCAGTTCGGCTCTTACTTCGAGCAGAGTCTTTCTGAGCGGGTCGCGGCGGCGCTGAAACTGGAGCTTGCGCTCCTCCTTGAGCTGGCGTGCGCGGCGCTGACGTTCGATTTCTTCCTTTTCTTCACGCTCTGCGGCAAGGCGCTGACGTTCTTCGGAAATACGCTTCTTTTCGCTCTCAATGTTGTTTACGATCTCGCCGTTGAGCGCTTCATAGCGCGCTTTCTGCTCGGGAGTTGCAAAGCGGAGAGCCTTTATGAAGTTCTTATCGTCGGTGACAGGCATCGGAATTGTCGGGATCTGATCCTCGGAAGTGAGCTTATATTCCGCGAGCAGCTTTCCGATGTATGCGCGCGAATCCTCAATGTCAATGTCAAGAATTTTATCGAAATATGTGTCGGCTGTGTCGAATTCTCCGTCCTCAAGGAACATATAAGCTCTCTTGATGAGGTTTTCCTTGTTGGCAGCCGTAGCGGTCACGATAGAATCGGGAACGACCGCCGCTTCCTCGGGTTTAAGTATCATTTCGACCTTTTCGGAAATTTCGCGCATGAATTCGCTTTCGGCGCTGTCGAAAACGTCGTCAAGCCAAACAAGCTCTTCGGGGAGCTGCTGGAACTGAATGTTGCGAGAATTGAAAATAGGGAAAAGGAGCTTTTGTTCGTCGCCCGACATTGCCGTTGCAAAAGTGCGGACTGCATAGTTCATATAGCCGTCGTGGCAGTCGGAAATATCCTTAAAGTTTGCGAGCAGGATACGGCTGTTTTCGAGCGCGTATGCGATCTGCGCAGCCTTTTCTGCCTCGTCCATTTCCTTGAGCGTTTCGGGCGCGTAGAAAACGTTGAAGCCGAGGTTCTCGGTAAAGCGCAGGAACAGCTTATCGCCGTCGAGGTCGCTGTCAACGTCGGCATTTTCGCGGCTAAGTACAAAAACGTCGTACTTCTTGTCCTGTGTGAAAACATTGCGCAAAACGGAAACCGCCTCCGCGATAGCCGCGCCCATGTTCACATAATGGGGCTGCATATCTTCGGTGGAGTAGTAGAGAGCGCGCTTGTAGTTTTCGTTTTCGGTCACTTCGGGGAGTCCCGCAGTGTTTCTGCGGCACACGGGGAAGCGCTTCGCGCCGCTTCTGACGTATTGGATCCCATACTGACAGAGCAGCTTGTTCCAGTACACCTCGCTGTCGTCAGAGTTATCCTCGGTGACTTCGTCGGCGAAAAGTTCCGCACGCGCAAAATCAAAATTATTTCTGAGATATGTAATCCGATTGAGCTTTTTTACATCCGCCTTGGGATACATACATTCCGCGCCGCAGCCAAGGCAGGCGCCGTTGTTATGCTCCGCGTCGGGAGCGATTTCTCCGCCGCAGATTTTGCAGTTCAGATAGGGAGTAAACATCTGAGATCCTCCTGTATTTTACAATTTGTATACAAAAAAACTTAGCGGAGAGCTCGTGCTCCGCCTTTTAGGGAGTGCCGGCGCTAAAATAATGCGCAGATTTTCGTGCATAAATTTTACACAGACAAGGCAAAAAGGTGCGGGCAGGCTTGTCGCCTGCCAAACCTTTTTAACGCAGGATGCGTGAAATTTTGGCAAAAAGATGCGTCATCAGGCTTAGCGTCAACACGACCTAGTTCCAGTAGCTGTCGCGCATCGCGTCCTTGATAAATTCCGGGTCGTTCAGCAGCTTTTGCCGTTCCTCTTCGGAAAGATTTTTTTCGTCGAACCAGTCCATTACCTTTTGGTAATATTCCGTGGATTTTAAGTGCTCTACGGAAAACATTTCGTATTCTTCCGAAGCGGAAGAAACAGGCTCAGCCGTCTGTGAAATGTCCGTTTCCGCCGCCGAAGAGATTTGTTATATACTGGT
>USOZ01000376.1 GCA_900556525.1 uncultured Oscillospiraceae bacterium
GGGCTTGTCGCTTACGCTGCCATAAGAACCGATAGACGAAGCAAGGTCGCGGAATTCGGCGCGAGTGATCACCTTGTCAGCGTTGAGTCTGCCGTTTTCGTCCATGAGGGTCACACCGTAAATCGCGAGCTTTTCCGCAATTTCTTTATACTTGCTGCCCTCGAGGTCGGTGTATTCGCCTGTCTTGGCTGCGCGGTAAAGTTCACCGCCGTTATAGTTTACGAGGTCACCGCTGAAAGCGTCTATATTAAGACGGTCGTCGCTTGCGTAAACCATAGCGGTAACTACTTTCTTGTTATCCTTGAGAGCGCAGCGGAAGCGCAGAGCATAGTCGACCTGTTCAAAATATTTTTTATATGCGTCTTCTGTAGAAATGATGTTCTTCGGCGCAGGATATTCAATTCCGTAGTATGTAATGTTAAAATCCGCAACCTTACCGTTTCTGTCAACAGTTATATCAACATTTTCACTGTCGCATCTTATAGCGTTTGCATAACGGTTTATGTAAGCGTTTACGGTGTACATTTTCGGCACTGTGGTGTTTTCCGAATTCTCGGTTTCCGCAGGAACTTCGTCATAGCCATAATTTATAACAGCATTTTCGATCGGGAATTCCGACGCGCGATTTCCCACGATCTTGCTGAAATAAGAAGTAACGAGATTTTTCGCTTTCTTTTCACTTGTGAGCTTTGTGTCGCCCGTATAGCCGTTCCAGCAGCTATAGTTTAAAACCTCGCCCGTTTCGGCGTTAATCGTAAAGCTGCCGTAAACGGAAATGTCAGCGACATCTTCAGCCACATCGTCAAGAAGTTCAATCGGGTCGTCGCCGCCGTCAATGCTTACATATCCAGAAACATTGCTCTGGAAGCTGACATAGCGGGTATACGCCTTCAATATTTCATCATAATCGCATCTTGAATATGTTGCTTCAACATTTTTCATCGGAATGTTGAAAACTCCCATATCCTGTATCAGCTTTATCGCTTCGTCTGCCTTTATCAGCTTATTTTCCTGCTCAAGCTTTGCGATCTCGTCCTCGGTAAAGCTTATTGCGTTGCTGCCGGTTGCCGGATTTGCACCGTCCATATCATCGACTTCGGCTACGTCGTCGTCAGCTTCATCATAGTCGTCGTTATATGAACCGTAGCTGCCCTCAAATGTTGAAAGTTTACCTGTAAGCGCGTCGATCTCGCCGTACTCGGTCTGACGATAAACGAGGTGCGGAATCAACTTATCGTTTTCCCAGTCGTATTCGGTCGTGTAGACGAGCTCGACGGGGAATTCCTTTTCAAAGCTCTTCTGAGCGGTTTCTTTTGAAATAGCGTCGGACGGGTCGGCGAAGCCTGCGCCGAGTATCCAGTCAAGCGAATACGATTTAAGCTCGCCCGTGTCCTTATCAATAGTGACAGAGCCTGTTGCGCCCTTTACGGAAACGCCGTCCTTAACGCGTCTTATCGTTACCCGCGCGTCGTCTCCCCAAAGGTAAATTCTCGGAGTATCATCGACTTCGATATAATCGCAGACGGTCGGGTTAAGTGTTTTTACGGCTTCCTTCGCCTTTTTAACGATTTCGTCGGGATCGAGCTTCGCAAAAGTATACTCGTCGCTGCTGTAATCGTCCCACGAGTTATGAGAATAACTCGTTATTACCTTTCCTCTTATTGATACCGAGATCGACTGCCACTTATCATTATTGGCTACCGTATCCCACGTAAAAGTGTACTGTGTCTTTCCCGCAACCACCCTGCTGCTGTAGTTGAAATGGGAAAGCTCTTTCGGAACGGTTATACGTTCCTTAACGTAGGTGAGCGCCTGCTTCATTGCCTGATCCTGCTCCGCATATGAAACTATGCAGGTCGACGGGACGAGCATTGCCGCCGCAAGCACGGCTGATGTGATTTTCTTGAATTTCATTCTAATCTTCCTTTCTGTTAATATTAGGAGAAAAGCGCTGCTTTTCATTGCCTTTCACATATAAAACCGTAAAAATATGGAAAAGGTTACAAAAATTTTTTTTTTGGTTTTTTTTGCATTTCTATGGAAGTGCTGATTAAATCGGGTATGCAGATTGCGCAGACAGATTTTTCGTTTGATTG
>USOZ01000377.1 GCA_900556525.1 uncultured Oscillospiraceae bacterium
TGTAACGGGAAAGCTCGCCGCGCTTTTCGTTTTTATCGGCGACATTCTGAAAGGTGTGCTTTCGATACTTATCGTTCATTTTCTGTTCCGCTGGCTGCTCGGCATAGACACATACGACGACGCGGCGGGCTGGGGTTGGATAAATTATCTTGCGGGGATTTTTGCCGTTCTCGGTCATATCTATCCGATTTTTTACGGCTTTAAGGGCGGGAAAGGCATTCTTGTAACGTTTGCAGCCATGCTTGCGATAGACTGGCTTCCCGGCGTGATACTTTTCGGGATTTTTCTCGTGATCGTGGCGATAACGCGTTATGTTTCGCTCGGCTCGATAATTGCGGCGAGCCTTTATCCGTTCGCGGTACTGCTTTTTTCGTTCATTCACGGAGAACCGTGCGCGTGGATAAATTTTGCGCTTGCGGCAGTTATAGGATTTTTCCTTGTGTTTATGCACCGTGCGAATATTTCGCGGCTTAAAAACCACACGGAAAAGAAGCTCGGCGAGAAAAAGAAGAACTGAACAGATTCCCGAGGTGCTGTGCCTCGGGAGTTTTTGATTTTTATTGGAATTTTTGTAACATTCCCACTTTTCACGCGTCCTATATACAGAAAGCTTTCAAAAAACGAAAGGAACTGAAACGCTATGAATAAATGTGAAATAACGCGCGACCTTATCCCCGGCTATGCGGACGAGGTTTTAAGCCCCTCGGGGAGAGAATATGTGGAGACGCACACTGCGGAGTGCGAGGAATGCAGAGAAGCTCTGGCAATCGCAAAGGCTGCGGTAGTAACAGGGAATGCCGAGGAAAATATCACCGCCAAAAAGGCTTTCAAGAAAGTGAACTTCAAAAAAGTTATTATCCTGTCGGTTTCGCTGATTCTTGCGGTGGTTATTGTATCATTCGGGGCTTTTGCGATAAACGACGCCTGCAGCGGCTATTACAAGCTCAATCATCTTTTCGGAAAAGCGCCGTGGGACAGCATTGTAACAGAGGGTATGCGGCTTAACGCCGATAAGATCCGCGAACTTATGGGCTGTGAATATAGCAGTCTGACTCAGGAAGCTATGACCGGCTACCAACAAGACGGGATAAAATCCAAGATGACCGTTGTTTTACGCTCTGAAAAGGACGAATGCTGCTACATTTATGTAAAAGGTTATCCGACGGGGATAGGAACATATCAAATCGACGAATTTAACGTTGTTAAAGAAGATGAAAACGGCAGTATGGCTATCATTAACAGCGGTGGAGAACTGTTCTGCGCGTACAATGACAGAGAAAGATTCGGCGGAGAAAACTCGTCGATGGAGGGCGGTTTCTATACTTACCGCGAACTTATTATCGAGGACGGCGATAAAGAAGCCTTTATCTCTTCCTGCGTCAAGGAATATTCAAAAAACTGGCCCGCGGAGCAGGCGGAGGAAATGGCGAAAACAGCATGGGAGCGTCAGGTCGAATTTATCACGAATCAACATGATGAAACGCTCAGATCTCTGCGTGAGGAGTTCAAAGTTTCGGAGGACGTTATAGAAAAATGGAAGAGCTTCGCGAACTGAGAGGGTATGTATGAACAGAGAATTTGACGAGATATACCGCCTGTACGTCGGGGACGTCTACCGCTTTCTGCTGAGGTTGTCGGGGGACGCAGGCTTAGCCGAGGAGCTTACACAAGAGACAATGTTTCGCGCCTTTAAATCCATAAACAAGTTCGACGGCGGCTGTAAGATCTCCGTATGGCTCTGTCAGATAGGCAAGAACTGTTTCTACGACCGCTGCCGAAAAGACAGCAAGCTTGATTTTTCGGCGGAAATTCCCGAAAAACCCGCGCCCGTGAATACCGAACTCAGTTTCGAGGACAAGGAAACTGCGAAGCGTATCCACATAGTCCTGCACGGGCTGGACGAGCCTTACAAAGAGGTTTTTACGCTGCGTGTTTTCGGCGAGCTTTCGTACAAGGATATAGGCGAGGTTTTCGGTATGTCGGAAAACTGGGCGAGGGTCATATATTACCGTGCAAAAGCGAAAATTATCGAGCGGCTTGAATAAACAAAAATTCGCCAATTTA
>USOZ01000378.1 GCA_900556525.1 uncultured Oscillospiraceae bacterium
TCCACGGCAGTCATCCAACCGAATACCGCCGATAATGACGGAAACGTTAACTGCTCAGGCTATACCGACGGAACGGAGTGTCTGCTTTTGCATGACGGCAAAACAGATGGCAGTTCCTACAGCAGCAAGGAAGAATTGTGGGAAGCGCTGAAAGCTGCTGCGGAAACAGACGGCGAGAGCTTCGACGGTTTGGGGTTTGAGCTTCGCTCTATAGCGCTGAACGAAATTGATTTTTATTTGCAGGCGCCGTTAGCAGGAAGTTCCGACGATACGTTTGAATATTCTGCCTATGATAAAATTACGGCGAAAGTAGCGAAATGGCTCGACGAGGACGGAAACGCCGTTGATACCTTTGAGAAATGCAAGAAATATACTGCAGTCATTAGCTTTGCGGGGAGTGCGATCGCGGGAACAAGCGAAAACTACAGGTTTTCTCCCGATCTAGCCGTAACGCTGAACGGAGAAACAATTCCTGCAGGCGAACTGACCAAAAACGGCAGCGAATACAGCTTCTCATACACCTTTGAGGGACAGCACGAAACTCTAATAAAGCATGCGGCAAAAGCTGCGACCTGCACCGAAGAGGGGAATATAGCTTACTACGAATGCAAGGACTGCGGGGCGCTGTTTGCCGTTTCTGAAAGCGATACGCTTGTTGAAATTGCGCTTGAGGATACGGTGATTCCCATGACGGACCACATTTTCCTTGATAAATATGAGTCCGACGCAAACGGTCATTGGCACGTTTGTGCGATGTGCAGCAAGGCTTCGGAAAAGGAAGCCCACCGCGGCGGAACCGCTACCGCAGTGAAAAAAGCGGTCTGCGAAGTTTGCGGACAGGAATACGGAGATTACGCGAAGCCTGCCGAAACTACCACTACTACAACAACTACCGCGCCGATAACGGGTCCTACGGGAACAAGACCGAACATACCTGCGGTTACGACCACGACGACTACGACGGCAGCCACTACGATAACAACCGAATCGGCTGACGATGCAGATGACATAGGAGATATAAGCGACGATTGGGACGATAATAACAATACGCTTACGCCCCCCGATACGGTTCAGGAGGACAGAATCTTTGATATAAATACACTTGACGACGTTGATTGGGTCGTTTCCGAGATAACGAATGCAGACGACGGCACGTGCGTAATCCTCAGAATTCATATTCACGTTCCGCCCGAGGCACAGAAGAAAATCAGCGACGCGCTTAAAGGCAGAAGTATTGCGATGGTTGCCGATTTAAACGAGGGATACAGGTGGATAGTCAACGGACGCGATATAAGAAGCGGCGCTCCGCTTTTTCCCGAAGTAGCAATAGGCGCGAAAAATGTAGCGTCAAATGACGGCTGGGTGAGCCTTTTCAATGAGTATGATCTTTTCGATAAGTTCAATGAGTACGATCTTTTCAATAAGAATGCTGATATGCTCGGCAAAGGCGGATTTCGTTTTTGGACTCCCAATAGAAAAAATGATAATTCCATGAGATCATTTGAATCGCTGCTGCATATTTTCCCGGTTTCGATAAATCATGACGGAAGGCTTGAACACTCAAGGCTGGAGTTCAATATTAGAGATTATATGGACCTCGGCAGAGATTGGTACACCGACGACATTAACGCTCACTTTATTAGCAGGGACGACGATAGTATTAACAGGAAGAACGATAGTCTTTATTTTGCTAATCTGTATCGTATAACCGATGTGAACGAGCTGGATAATAACGGCTTTAAATTCGATATCCCGACTCTCGATTTCTGCGGAAGTTATCCGTTCGATGATGACGGGCTGATCGGACTTTACTTCGATCACGCTTCGGATTACATTGTCGTAGTCGATAAATACGACCACTCGAAAGACGCCGACAAGGCGATCAAAACCGTTAGTTCCGTTGACGGAGCTTCCGACGACAGCAACCCCCACACGGGCGTAACTCTCGGATTTGCGTCAATGCTTATCGCGGGCGCGGCGGCAGCTGTTTTAAGGAAAAAGAAAAAGTAAAAAGACGGTGGACCGTCACAGATAACGCCGCCCCGAATTGTACCGAAAGTAC
>USOZ01000379.1 GCA_900556525.1 uncultured Oscillospiraceae bacterium
AAGTGTTGAAATGAGCCTGCCCGCCGTGCAGCCTTGCATAAGTAAAAAGCTCTTCAAGCATAGTGTTGAGGCTTTCTATTCGTGTGTGAATTATCGCTTCGTACCGCGCGCGTTCTTCTTCGTCGGCGCTTTCCGAGAGAAGCTGAAAATATCCGTCAAGAGAGGTGAGCGGGGTTCGTATATCGTGCGAAATGTCGGCTATTGCACAGCGCAGATTTCTTTCGGCACGGTCAGTTTCGACAAAAAGCCTGTCCGCCTTTCTGAGCGTTTCGTTTATCTCGTCGCAGAGCGCGTTCAGGTCGCGGCTGCCCGTTTCAATGCTTGAAACACCGCTTTCGGAGATAGACTTCGGCGAAACTGTGATAAAAACGGCGCTTTCGTTTTACGACAGCTTTACCTCGGCGGGGATATTGCCCGAAGTTGATTTTTCGGAGGAGAAATTCGCCGTTGTTTCAAATGCGGACGCGCTAACCCGCGTTGTTCAGAATATAATAAAAAATGCGCTTGTACACGGCTCGGGAAGTGTTGAAATGAGCCTGAAGCGCCATGGTGAAAACGCAGTTTTCACTTGTAAAAATGAAATCGGAGACAGCGATATAGATGAAAGCATGGTCTTTGAACGCTTTTATAAAGCGGATAAGGCGCGCTCTAAAAATTCGACGGGACTTGGGCTTGCAATAGCGCACGACCTCGCCGAAAGGGCGGGGTGTGAGATTTCGGCACACGTCGGCGGAGGATTTTTCGCCATAACGCTTTCAGCGCCGCTGTATGCGGAATATAAAGGAGAGTGACAATATGAAAAGAAAATTGTACATTGTGGAGGGTCTTCCCTGCACAGGAAAAAGCACTGCCGCGAAATTTGTCGCGGAGAAAACCGGCGGGATATATGTTGACGAGGGCAGCGGCAATCACCCTGCCGACTACGAATTTCAGGCGTTTATTCCCGACCGTGCATTGGACGGATTTTCCGAAGATGAGAAAGAAATTCTGCTCGGCCGCGCGGTGAAACGCGAAAACGGGATTATTGTTCCGCTTTCGGAGCTTAAAGACGAGCTTTTTGAAAAAGCACTGAAATTCAAGATATACGATTTTCTCGACTGGGAGACCGAGCGCGGCGTAATGCTTGACAAATGGCGCGAATTTGCGGAGAACTGCGGCGAAAAAGCGTATGTGTTCAACTGCGTTTTCCTACAGAATCCCATGTGCGAAACGATGATGCGGTTCAATTTTGATATTAACGCCTCGTTTGACTACATAAACGAGATTTGCCGCATAACAGCGCCGCTCGAGCCGCTGATAATCTATCTGAAAAACGACGACGAAGCGGAAAGTGTAAAAAATGCGGTAAAGGAACGCGGCGACGAATGGCTCAACGCGGTCGTAGACTATCACTGCAACGGCGGGTACGGAAAGGCAAACGGGCTGAGCGGCTTTGACGGCTATATAAAGGCGCTTGAAGAGCGCCAGCGCCGCGAACTTGAAATTCTCGCAAAACTGCCCGTAAAGTCCATAGTTATTGACAACCCCCAGAGAGATTATGAACAGGCGTACAAGAAAATTGAAGAAGTTATAAAATAAAAAATTCCTTGACAGCCGCAATTTACAGTATTATAATAAGGGTCATAAGTGGGACTGAAAATGGAATACTGTAAGCTTCAAATCGGCTGCCTTGTGGTGCTGCTGTATGTGGCGTTTGTTTACCTGCGCGACAGCAGAAAATATCATCTGAATCTTCGCGAAACGTACTTCGACGAGCTTGTAATGCTCGGCATAATAAGCGTTTTTTTGACGGAATAACGGCGTGGTCGATAAATCATACCGACATTGTTCCGATGTTTCTCAACCGAAATTTCACCGAAATGGCGCGTCGGAAAAACGACGAATTATTCCGCAGAGGAGTACCGCAACATGGCTTATCTGGTCACGCGGTATCACCACGAAAAGTGGAACGGAAAGGGTTATCCCGAGGGACTTTCGGGAAAGGATATTCCGCTTTGCGCGAGAATAATGGCGGTAATAAATCGCGGCACGCATCTTGCTTGCATATTTTCCG
>USOZ01000380.1 GCA_900556525.1 uncultured Oscillospiraceae bacterium
CCGCTACGAAAAATCTGTCTGCGCAATCTGCATACCCGATTTAATCAGCACTTCCCTAGAAAGGCGCCGCGGGCGCAGCAACGATGAAAGGATCGACTGACATGATGGACTTTACAAGTTTCTACGCTGGGGGCAGCTTCGAGGCTTACGAATACCTCGGCGCGCATCTCGGCAAGAACGGCACTACGTTTCGCACCTATGCGCCGAATGCCGTAAAGGTTTTCGTTATCGGCGAGTGGAACGGCTGGGAGGAAACGCAGGAAATGCTGCCCGTTATCGACGGCAATTTCTATGAGTTAACCTGCGCCGAGGCGGAAGAGGGAATGTTGTACAAATACCGCATTTATCGCTACGACGGAAAATATATCGACCACTGCGACCCGTACGGCTACGGAATGGAACTGCGTCCGCACAACGCGTCGTATATCCGCGATCTCGGGAAATATAAATTCGGCGATAAGAAATGGATAAAAAATCGCGGCAATATCGCTGAAAAGCCGATGAACATTTACGAACTGCACCTCGGTTCATGGCGAAAAAAGGATAAAAAGAGCGAAACAGGCTGGTTCACATACGAGGAAATAGCCGTTCCGCTTGCTTCATATCTGACTGAAATGGGATATAACTATGTTGAATTTATGCCTGTCTGCGAGCACCCTTCCGACCAGTCGTGGGGCTATCAGAACACGGGATATTTCAGCCCGACGTCGCGATATGGAACGGCTGAACAGCTCATGTATCTTATAGACACGCTCCATAAAAGCGGAATAGGCGTAATTCTCGACTGGGTTCCCGTACATTTTGCAGTGGACAATTACGCCCTTGCCGATTACGACGGAACTCCTCTTTATGAGTACAGCTCGCCTGATATTGCGATAAGCGAGTGGGGAAGCTGCAACTTCGACCATAAAAAGGGCGAGGTAAAGAGCTTTTTACAGTCGTCCGCGAAATTCTGGCTGAAAGAATTTCATTTTGATGGACTTCGGCTTGACGCGATAAGCCGAATGATATACTGGATGGGCGACGAAAAGCGCGGAGTGAACCAGAGCGCGGTCGATTTTCTGAAAGGGCTGAATTACCGCCTGCGCGATATGTTCCCCGACTGCATACTTATTGCCGAGGATTCGACGCAGTACGCGAAAATAACCGTTCCGGTAAACAGCGGCGGACTTGGGTTTGATTTCAAGTGGGATATGGGCTGGATGCATGATACGCTCGAATTTTTTCAGAAGCCCGCTTCCGAACGCCGAGGCTGTTATCACAAGCTGACATTCTCCATGATGTATTATTACAGCGACCGCTTTCTGCTTCCGCTTTCGCATGATGAAACTGTTCACGGAAAAGCGACGATATTACAGAAAATGAACGGCGAATATCCCGAAAAGTTCCCGCAGGCGCGCGCTTTTTATATGTACATGATGGCGCACCCCGGAAAGAAGCTGAACTTTATGGGCAACGAGTTCGGGCATCTGCGCGAGTGGGACGAGCGCGAGGAACAGGACTGGTTTCTGCTGAAATATCCGATACATGACGCTTTTCTGCACTTCATGCGTGACCTGAACAAGCAGTACTTAAAATACCCCGCGTTCTGGGCTAGGGACTACCGCGAGGACGGATTCCGCTGGGCGGAGTGCAACCGCACGAACGATCTGGTTTACGCTTTTATCCGCAGCGATGGAGAGCGGGAGATCCTTGCCGTGTTTAATCTGTCGGACTGCGAGCAGACATATCGCCTGCCGAGAGCTGCGGAACTGCTTCTTTCTTCCGAAAATGATATTTACAGCGGCTCGGAGCATGAACCCGAAAAGCAGCTCAGCGTAGATTTTGTGAAACTCCCGCGTTTTTCGGCGAAATATTATCTGCTAAATCAGTAATGTCCCCGAATTCGTTTCCGCAGCGTTATACTATTCAGAACCGCCCCCCAATGCGGTGAATGCGCGCTGCGCGGAAAGGAGTTTTTTAAAAAATATTCCGTTTAACGGATAAAAACGACCCGTGAAGTATTTTCGCGGGTCGTTTTTGTGTTTTGGGAGGGGCGCACGCATCAA
>USOZ01000381.1 GCA_900556525.1 uncultured Oscillospiraceae bacterium
CTTCGAGCCGCAGCCCGCTTATGGTTTTGTAGTCGAGGTCGGTCGGGAGAGCCTTTCCCTCGAGCCGCCGCATTTCCTTTATCTGTGCTTCCTGAGTTTTAATATAGCCTTCGTATTTTATGTTTATTTCAATTTTGCTTATTATATCCGCCGAGAGCTGCGGCGCGTTTTTGTCAAACGGCTTCAGGTCGTTGTAACCGATTTGCGGCCGCTTCAGCAGTTCAATAAATTTAATGCCCTGTGTAAGCGGGCTTGTCCCCTTTTCTGTGAGCATTTTGTTCAGTTCATCGGACGGGTGAATTGTCGCTCGGCGTATGCGCTGCGTTTCCGCTTCAACCTTTTCCTGCATTTCGAGGAAAAACGCATATCTTTCGTCATTTATCAGCCCTATTTCATGTCCAAGCGCAGTAAGGCGCTCGGGTGCATTGTCCTGACGTAAAATAAGACGATATTCGCTTCGGCTCGTCATCATTCTGTACGGCTCAACGCAGCCCTTTGTGACCAAATCGTCAATTAGAGTTCCGATATACGAGCTTGCGCGGTCAAGAATTACGGGTGCTTTGCTGTCCAGCTTGCGCGCGGCGTTTATCCCCGCGATAAGTCCCTGTGCGGCAGCTTCTTCATATCCGGAAGTACAGTTGAATTGTCCCGCGCCGTAAAGCCCCGCAATTTTCTTGGTTTCAAGTGATGCGTACAGCTCCAGAGGGTTGCAGCAGTCGTATTCGATAGCGTATGCCGGACGCATTATTTCAACGTTTTCAAGCCCCTTTATGGTGCGCAGAAATTTTATCTGCACGTCCACAGGCAGCGAGGTCGACATTCCCTGTAAATAATATTCGTCGGTATCAAGCCCCATAGGCTCAACAAAAAGCTGATGACGCTCCTTGTCCTTAAAGCGCACGATCTTGTCCTCAATGCTCGGGCAGTAGCGCGGACCAATTCCGTGAATTCGACCAGAATAAAGCGGCGAGCGGTCAAGATTTTCGAGAATTACCTTATGCGTTTCGGCGTTTGTGTACGTCACATAGCACTTGACCTTATTTTCGAGCGGCAGCTTGTTATCAAAAGAAAACGGAATAATATCGTTGTCGCCAGACTGCTCCTCCATAACCGAAAAGTTAATGCTTCTTTTGTGGACTCGCGCCGGCGTACCCGTTTTGAACCTGCGTATGTCCAGTCCGAGAGCTTTCAGACTTTCCGTAAGCGGAATTGCGGGAGCAACATTATCGGGACCACAGGAATAACTCAGCTCGCCTATGTGAATTTCACCGTTCAGATACGTTCCCGTGGTGATTATGACAGCTTTTGCGGGATAGAAAAGTCCCAGTTTAGTCTTTACGCCCGTTACTTTCCCGTTTTCGGCGCATATTTCTGTCACTTCGTCCTGCTTTATGTCAAGCAGCGGTTCGGATTCGAGAATGTGCTTCATATATGAGTGATATTTTACACGGTCTGACTGAACCCGCAGCGAATGTACAGCGGGACCCTTTCCCCTGTTGAGAACTCTGCTCTGAATGAATGTTGCGTCTGCTGATTTGCCCATTTGTCCGCCCAACGCGTCAATTTCACATACAAGTTGTCCTTTCGCAGAGCCGCCGATACACGGATTACACGGCATATTTGCGATAGTATCAAGAGAAAGCACGAAAACTGCCGTTTTTTTGCCGAGCCTAGCGGCAGCGAGAGCTGCTTCACAGCCCGCGTGACCTGCCCCGACAACAATTATATCGTAAGCGTTTGCTGTATAAATAATATCAAGTCCCCTCTATGTTCCACGTGGAACATTCATGTTCACATTCTTGTTCATATATGTTCCACGTGGAACATATTCAAAATGTGGTATGAACATATTCTTGTTCACACAAGATATTGATTTGTTTCGAGAAATGTTCATATATATCACACAACATTATACACGAAATACCGCTATAAGTCAAGAGAAAGTGCTATCGGCGCACTTCGCGGCTTTCTCTCTCCCCGACTCCTCTCCCACCTCGACAAACGCCGCAAATCGAGGAAAGTGCAGATTCGCGCCGCAGGC
>USOZ01000382.1 GCA_900556525.1 uncultured Oscillospiraceae bacterium
GAGTGAAATGCGGATAATAAAGCGGTCGAGCTGCGCTTCGGGCAGCGGGTATGTTCCCGCCGTTTCAACGGGATTTTGCGTTGCAATAACGAAAAAAGGGCGCTTCAGCGGATAAGTCTGCCCGTCGATAGTGGCGGTTCCTTCCTCCATACATTCCAGAAGCGCCGACTGCGTGCGCGGAGTCGCACGGTTTATCTCGTCCGCAAGCAGGATATTCGTGAAAACAGGGCCTTTTCTAAGCACGAATTCCTGCGTTTTCATGTTGAAGTAGTTCATTCCGGTTATGTCGGTCGGGAGCAGATCCGGAGTAAACTGAACGCGCCTGAATTCCCCGCCGAGCGACTTCGCAAGCGCTCGCGCAAGCATAGTCTTGCCCGTTCCGGGTACATCCTCGAGCAGAACGTGTCCGCCCGCAAGCAGCGCGGATATAACAATGTCGATCTCTCTGTCCTTTCCGCAGATGACTGAGGAAACGCTTTCTCTGAGCCGTGCGGCAAAATCCTTCGCGTTCATAAAACAATCCTTTCCTATTCCGAAAAACGGACCGCCGGCTTATCGGCGATCCGTAGTTTTCGTGAAATACCTCACAAATACTCAGCCGTGGTATGTACGCTGTTTGTTCGGTTATACGTTGTAGTATTTGTCGTAGTTTACAAGCTCCTCAAGCATCTTCGGAAGCTCGGTATCCATATTTTCGTCGGTGAACTGGCAGGTTCCGACAGCCTTGTGACCGCCGCCGCCGTATTTGAGCATGAGCTTTCCGACGTCAACATTGCTCGTGCGGTTGAGTATCGAATAACCTACCGCCGCAGAACAGCCCTTTCCGCCCTTTCCCGAAACTATCCACGCAGAAATGTTCTGCTCGGGATAAAGGCTGTATATCATGAAGCGGTTGCCCGTATATATCGGGTCAACGCCGCGCAGATCGCTTATTATAACGTCGCGCTTTACGACCGTATGCGCGTGTACCATTTCCTTGAAAAGCTCGGACTGCTCGTTGTACACCTCGATACGCTCCTTTATGTCGGACATATCGAGAATTTCCTGCGTAGTCATGGTGCGACAGCAGACAAGCAGTTTTTCCATGAGCTGATAATTGCTTATCGTAAAGTTGCGGAAGCGTCCCAGTCCCGTTCTGGGATCCATGAGGAAACCGACGAGGATCCAGCCCTTGGGGTGAAGCACTTCGTCAATGGTAAGATTTCCGCTGTCCACCTTATCAACCGCCTCCATTAAATCGTCGAACTGCGGGAAGCGTTCTTTTCCGCCGTAATATTCGTATATGATACGCGCGCAGCTCGGCGTAATGCGGCTTTCGCCCTTATACTTTCCCGCAAGCTGATTGCGCTCATATTCGCTCGAATGATGATCAAACCACAGTCCGCAGCCTTCAACGAACGGAACATTCGCGAGAACGTCGTTTTCCGTTACGGGAACAAGTCCGTCCTGAATATCCTTCGGGTGCTTGAAGGTATAGGAATCAATAATGCCTGCCTCGAGAAGCAGCGCGCCGCAGGCAAGTCCGTCAAAGTCGGAACGTGTAATAAGATTCATCATGTTTTTCTCCTTCGTTTATCGGTCAGCCGATTATTTCGGGCAAAAATCTGCCATATATGCCATATATTAAATTATATCAAATTTTTGCACGTTTTGCAATATATTTTATAAAAAAATTATAAAAATAGTGCAATTTTAACAAAAAATTCTGACAACGGATTTAGCCGCGACATATACAGACGGTACAAAGCCGACGTAAAGGCGAAAACCGCCTGCCGCTCTTCCTCGGTGACGGGCGAGAACTCCTGCTTTCCGAATTCGCACTTGATAAACACGGGCATAACGTCGGTCATGAACAGGTTCGAGCCTTTGAGCAGTTCCTCGTCGGTGCGCTGCGCAAAATCGTTCATCATTTCGTTTCCGGGAGTTACCCCGCAGCGCGCAAGAATCGTCATTACGAGCTTGTACATTTCAGCGACCGCCCTGTGCGGCGCTTTTTTTCTGAAGCCGCTGAACGCCTTTTTCT
>USOZ01000383.1 GCA_900556525.1 uncultured Oscillospiraceae bacterium
TTTATTCGGCGCTTTTTTGGGATTTTTTACTTTTTTAAAGCTCGGGCGGAATATGCTCGCCGGAATTGAGCATTACGAGCAGCGCCGCCGTGCTGTCGTCGCGATAGATCGGAACGCCGTTCTCATCCGCGATATTGACGATTCGCTGCGCAAGTTCGCCCAGCCCCGAAGCGACAACTACGGGCGCATAGTTCAGATTTGGATTGTATTTTAAGGCGCCCGCCGCCTTCTGACCGTAAATTTTACGCTTGGACATTAAGCCCCGCCCTCCTCTCGATAAGTTTTGGGAATATCTGCGTGAGATTGTGCGGGGATTTTAAAACCCCCGTTTCAAAACGGTTCACGCTGTACCCCGCGCCCGCCGCAATGCGGTTCACGCGGTTAATTACGCCGTCGATCTTTCTTGTAAACGCGGGCGGGTGCAGCAGGCTTATATCTACCGAGCTTTCGCCCGCGTAAACGTCCGCTTCGAACCTTCCGAGATTGTCCACGTCGAATGTCAGGAAAAGATGATACCTCTTAGTTCCCCCGCCCGTTTTCGGTACGCTGTCGTCGTCGTTGTCCACCCAGAGTTCGCCGAACGCACGCGTGTTCTCAATCTGGAGCGGCAGGATAAAGTGCGCGAGCGGAGTCATTACCCCCGGCGCGTTTATCATGCTTTGGAGCAGGTTTGACGCGTTAAAGCTGTCTATTGATTTAAGCGCGGGGTGATTGATATTTTTTGACACAAAATCCGTAAGCGCCTGTATCGAGCTGTGCTTCTGCGGCTGCGCGCTTTGAGCCTGACCCGACTGCGCCTGTTTCTTCGCCTCGATAAACGGATCGTCGTTAGCGAGAACTTCGACCGATTCCTCAAGCGCGTCGAAAAGCGTATCGCGAAGCGGACTTTCGGGCATCGTTTCGAGAAAAGCGTTCATAAAGTCCACAAGCTCCTGCATTGAGCCGACCTTTCCGAACTCCTCCGAAAGGAGCGCGCTCAGCTCCTCGTCGGGGATAAGCCCCGTGAACATAGACTCGACAACGGACAGCTTATCCTCCGCGCCGCTGTGGAGCGCGGTTATGTATTCCGAAAAATCTCCGACGCTTTCGTCAGGCGGATTTTTGGTGAGATAGTCGGAAATAAGACGAAAAGTTTCGTTTTCTTGTCCAAAAATGGAATTTCCTACTTGATTTTTTTGGTCATTTATTGTATAATTAGAAAAAGTGTCCTCCGCATTGCCGCTGAGCTTTGCAAGAAGTTTCTCAAAAGCGCTTGTAAGTTCGCCGCGCATTTCGTATGAAGGTATCTGCGAAAGAAGCTGACCGAAATATTCACGAAGCATCGCGCTGTTCGTATTGTACTTTGAAATATTGTGCATTACGATAGGCAGGAGCGTCTGCGTATGGTGGTCGTTAAGCAGGCTTTCGGACACGTTTTTGAGAAGCCCCGCCGTCTGGTCGCGAAGCGCGGGAAAATTGCTTTCCGCCTCGCCCGAATCCCAGCGCTCGGCGAGATTTGAAAGATTTTCGGAAAGGCTCTTATTCGGCGAAAAATATTCCGCGAGGAATTTTAGGTTCGATGAAAGCGCCGCGGTTATTTCGCCCTTGTTCTGCGAAAAATTTATCGCCTTGAGCATATTTCCGATAGCTTCTTTAAGGTCGTCGTTCGCGCCGTCCGCCGCCTCGCGCAGCAGGTCGTAAAAACGGTCGTTGCAGAACATTGTGTTCTGGTTTTCCTGTTCGAGCATTTCCGAAACAAGGCGGTCTGCGGGTACATAAAGCGAATTGTTGAGGTTTTCAAGCTCTCCCGCGAGTTCGGTATATCCGTTTAGCTTCGCGGTATTCAGCAGATCGGCGTTTATAATATCTTTTACGGTCTCGACCGCGAGAGTCTGGTTCTTGCTGACAGTTACGGCAAGCGGGATAAGATCCTTCTGACCCATAGTGGTCTGCGGATTGTTGCTTGTGTTCTTGTCGGAAGCAGCCTGAAGCTGCTGAGGCTTCTGCGCGTTGTCTACGGCGAACTGCTCGCCCGCG
>USOZ01000384.1 GCA_900556525.1 uncultured Oscillospiraceae bacterium
TCGTCGAAGGAAAGGTGGACGATCGTGTCCCCGCGCTCGTACGCCATGAGAGAGCAGGATGCCATGCAGGCCAAAAGGCCGATCTTCCTCGGATTCATCTGCGCGCCTGTTGTCTGTGACAGCGGGGCTGGTCGTTGCGTTATCTGCCATAGTCTCATTCCCGGCAGCCATCATCCATGCGGATACACCGATGACCGCAGCGCACAGGAACAGGACTATGTAGAAGCCCTTACCTGTAAAAAATCCCTCCAGCTTTCCGCCGGAGCTTCTGTTGCTCATAGTATAACCTCCGTCAAAATTAGGATTACGAGCCTATTTTTACCTGTAAACGGAGATATTATACATTTCTTTCGTTTATTTTATTTCCTGCTCGAGTTCGTCAAATACCGGAGCGGAGAAAAATTCGCCGAGAGTCATCTCCAGTCCGTCGCAGAGCTTTTTTACGGTTATTACGGAAATATCCCGCCGCCGTCTGTCCATCATGCTGTATACCGTGGAGGGCGTGACTCCCGACACATTGGCGAGTTCGTTGAGCCTGATCCCGCGCTCTTTGCACAGGCTGTCAAAGCGCTCCGCTACCGCATCCTTTACTGACATACAATCACCTCATGGGAGATTGTAAAAAATTCTACGCAAGCGCGTATACGCACTTGCGTAATCGTCGCGTTTGTCGTATAATTTTTTTGAAAAGATCGGAGGCGGGAGGAAATATTTCATGAGAACAAAAATATATACAGAAAAGAAGTCCGTGCTTTTCGTTATGCTTGCCGTGTTTTTGACCATGA
Source organism: uncultured Oscillospiraceae bacterium (assembly GCA_900556525.1). Taxonomy (GTDB): domain Bacteria; phylum Bacillota; class Clostridia; order Oscillospirales; family Ruminococcaceae; genus Ruminiclostridium_E. Next base: position 786 of record USOZ01000384.1, read on the forward strand.
CGCTGCTTTCCTTTTTAACGCCGATGATCGCGGACGATTATAATTACTGCTTCAGCTTTGCGGACGGCCGGAGGATCAGCTCTATCATTGAGTCGATGATAGCACACAGAAGCGCCGTAAACGGTCGGATCGTCGCCCACAGTCTTGTTCAGCTCTTTCTTATGCTGCCGAAGGCGGTGTTCAATGTGGCAAACGGGCTTGCCGCGGCGGTTTTTGTGTTTCTTGTCTCCCTGTTTTCCGATGCAGGCTCCGATAAAAAGAACATACTTGTAATGCTCTTCTCGGTGCTGTCGCTCTGGTACTTCGTACCCCAGTTCGGCGAGGTCTTTCTTTGGCTCGACGGGGCGTTCAACTACGGCTGGGCAATGCTGTTTTCGCTGCTGTTCATGCTTCCGTTTTACCTTGAATTTACCGGAAACAGGCTAAAAATACAGGGCTGGGTAAAGATCGTTTATGCAGTTCTTGCCTTTGCAGCCGGTGCGTACTCCGAGAGCATTTCCCTTGCAATGCTTTTTACGGCGCTGTGTCTCTTTGCGGGGGTCCGCGTTCAAGGGGCGAAATTGCCCCGTTTCCTTACGGCAGCTCTGGCAGCCGCATTTCTGGGGTACATATTTATGATGTTATCCCCATCTGAGCTCAGCGGAAGGACCGGAGAATTTTCTGTTTCTGCCGTTGCACGGAATTTTGAGTACATCATTCAGCAGACTCTTACATGTCTCGGCGGACTTTACTGCGTGTTCATGCTGATACTTGGCGTGTCGATAGAAGCGGAATTGACGAAGCCAAAAAGTGAGCGGGATATCAGGCCGGTGATCTTTGCAGTCATTGCCTTTCTCGGCGGGCTTGGGTCGATCGCCGCCTTTACCCAGCCCTGTATTTGTGCTGCTCTCAAGGGTTTTCCTGCGCAGACGCTCGTTCGTTTCGGGACTGACCGCCGTCCTGACGGTGCTGTTTGCGTTTTCATTCGTTCTCGGTGTGCTGGATATAGCGGTGGTCCACAAGAAATCCAATGAGAGGCTCGCACAGATCGCCGCAGCGAAGGCGGCCGGTGAACGCAGTATAACTCTGGAAAAATTCGTCGCAGACACGAAATACAGCCCCGCATATGAACTCACGGATATAGCCGACGGGGAAAACGAGTGGCCAAACGACGCCATAGCGTGGTATTTCGATTTTGATACGGTAAGCGGGAAGAGATAGTAGTAACCGGCCGGCTGAGAAC
>USOZ01000385.1 GCA_900556525.1 uncultured Oscillospiraceae bacterium
GTAAGATGCGTGCCGCGATTTATTCAGCGCTTCCCTAATAATAAGAAAACGCCCCGAACCTTTCGGAACGGGACGTTGCGGTTATTCGCAGCAGTGTTCGCAGTCGTGGTGGTTGAGGTCGCCGACAATGGGCGTCGGGTCAACTCCCTGCCGCTTGTAGTAGTCGGCGAGAGCGGTCTTTATCGCTTCTTCCGCGAGAACCGAACAGTGGATTTTTACCGGCGGAAGTCCGTCAAGAGCCTCGACTACAGCCTTGTTGGTGAGCTTGAGAGCGTCCTCAATGGGCTTGCCTTTTATAAGCTCGGTCGCCATGGACGACGTAGCGATAGCCGCGCCGCAGCCGAATGTCTTGAATTTCACGTCTGTGATGATTTCGTTGTCGATTTTGAGGTACATTTTCATGATGTCCCCACACTTTGCGTTGCCGACTTCTCCTATGCCGTCGGCATTTTCAATTTCGCCCACATTACGCGGATTTGCGAAATGGTCAAGAACTTTTTCAGAGTATATCATACTTTTTCCTCCTTTTTAAGACGTTCCCAGAGCGGGGACATTTTGCGCAGTTTATCAACTATTTCGGGTACGACTTTTATAAGCTCGTCGATTTCGGCTTCGGTCGTGTATTCCGACATGGATATTCGGAGAGAACCATGCGCAACTTCATGCACAAGACCGAGAGCCAGCAGAACGTGCGACGGGTCGAGCGAACCCGAAGTGCAGGCAGAACCGCTTGACGCGGCGATACCGTGCAGGTCAAGCTGGAGCAGGAGCGATTCGCCCTCAACACCGACGAACGAGAAGTTCACTGTTCCGCAGAGGCGCTTATCGCGGTCGCCGTTAAGGCGCGCCGCCTCGATTTTTGAGAAAGCGTCGATTATCTTATCGCGAAGCGGCGTGAGCGTAAAAGAGCAGAACATTGATATGCTTTCGCTGAGCAGACGATTTTTTGCTTCAACTCCGCGCGTCGCTTCTTGAAGAGCCGTGGCAAGTCCGACGATAGCCGCGATATTCTCCGTGCCTGCGCGCTTTCCGCTTTCCTGCGCTCCGCCCTCGATAAACGGCGCAAGGCGAATTTTCTTGTTGACGTAAAGCAGTCCTATGCCTTTCATTGCGTGGATCTTGTGACCCGAGAGCGAAAGCATATCAATGTTCTGCTCTTTTACGTTTATCGGGACATTTCCGACCGCTTGAACTGCGTCGGTGTGGAAATAAACGCCCTTTTCGCGGCAGATCTCACCGATTTCGGGGATAGGCTGAATTGTGCCGATCTCGTTATTTGCGTACATTATAGTTACAAGCGCCGTGTCGTCGCGTATTGCATTTTTTACGTCCTCCACGCGGACAATGCCGTTTTCATAAACGGGCAGATACGTTACTTCAAAGTCCTCTTTTTCGAGCGATTCAAGGCAGTGCAGAACCGCATGGTGTTCAAAAACAGAGGAAACAATGTGCTTTTTACCCTTTTTTGCCATTGCCTTTGCGGTGCTTTTAATCGCCCAGTTGTCGCTTTCGCTTCCGCCGCTTGTAAAAAATATCTCGCGCGGTTCACAGCCGAGGGCTTCTGCGCAAGCGGCGCGCGCTCTTGCAAGAGCTACTGCGCTTTCACGTCCGAGGGTGTATATCGAAGAGGCGTTTCCGTAACCCTCCTTGAGCCACGGGAGCATGGCGTTAAACACGCTGTCGCTTATTTTCGTGGTTGCGGCATTGTCGAGATAGATAAGGTCTTTTCCCATATTTTAGCATTCCTTTCCGATTTAAGGAACATGATTCCCATAAACCTAGTAGATTACTATGTAATTATACACCGATGTGCAGAAATTGTCAATAGGCTTTTTTAATTTTTTTCAACATTTATGCGGGTTGACTTTTGCTGTTCGGGGGAATATAATATTATTAAGGAAGCACTTAATAAATCGCGGCACGCATCTTGCTTGCATATTTTCCACCTGATTGCACGAAAACTCCTTGAAATACATCAAGTATTCCTGCGTCGTTTTCAT
>USOZ01000386.1 GCA_900556525.1 uncultured Oscillospiraceae bacterium
ATTTAATCAGCACTTCCATAAAATTAAGCCTTAAAAAGTCGGTCAGAATGCCGACTTTTTTGCTTTTTAACGTCAAACTCAACAAAAAACAGGGCTTCTGATTTTTGACAACTGCCAAAGTTTGCCGTATTTTCACATAAATTTCACGTTTTTGTTGACATATTCTGATAAATGTGATAAAATAAGAACGTATTTTGAAAAAGCAAAGGAGTGCTTTCCAATGAAATCGGTAAAAATACACATAATTGTCAGAATGGTGACGCTTGTAACGGCGGCTCTTGTTATGGTGGGCGTGGCGTCCACTATCCTCAGCATAGATTCGACTACTGAGCTGCTTTCGAGCAACATGAAAAACCTCGCGGAGGTTGCGGGAGAACGTGTTTCGTGGGAAATTGATTCGTATGTCGGCGTTGCGCGCGAGTCGGGTATGAACAAGGAGTATTCGGATGCGAGTATCGACCCCGAGAAGCGTGTTGAGGCGCTGAACAGCAACGTTCAGGCAAACGGCCTTACACGAGGCGTTATTCTTGATGAAAACGGCATAAATATTATTACGGGCGTTGATATGTCCGACAGAAAATATGTTCAGGACGCGTTCGCAGGCAAGGCGAGAGTTTCCGAGCCGCTCGTTTCGCGTGTTACGGGTGAAATTTCGATAATCGTCGGCGCTCCGCTCTGGAAAGACGGTGTAAAGAATTCAACGATTGTCGGCTGCGTTTATGTTGTTCCTGAAGAAAACTTCATGAACGATATAATGAATTCCATTCATGTAAGCGACAGCTGTCACGCATACATGATTGATAAAAACGGCAATACCATTGCCGACACGACAATGGATACAGTTGCGGCACAGCAGAACCTTGGTGCTCTCGCGCAGACCGATTCGGGATATAAAGAAATCGCGGCGGTTCATCAGAAGATGCAGGCGGGAGAAAGCGGCTTCACGACCCTCCATGAAGAGGGCAAGCTCAAGGCGGTGTGCTATGCACCTGTTCCCGATACCGACGATTGGTCTATCTGCATTACCTCCGATATGAACGACTTCCTTAGCGGCACATACCGCTCTGTTATCATTATCGTAGCAATCACAATCGCAGGCATTGCAATCGCGATTGTTATCGCAACAATTCTCGGCAAAAAGATCGGCGAACCTATCCACGGCTTCGCTAAGCGTCTCAAGCAGCTTTCCGAGGGCGACCTCACCAGTCCTGTTCCGACAGTTAAGTCGAACGACGAGCTTGCGGTCCTCTCCGGTGCTTCAAACGCTCTCATAAGCGGCATAAGCACGATGATCCACGACATTGACCATATTCTTGAAGAAATGGCGCGCGGAAACTTCAGCGTTGACACGACGAAGAATGCGAACGCGTATGTCGGCGACTTTGCGGGACTTCTCCGCTCGGTGACCGATATTAACCAGCGCCTCAGCGGAACGCTGTCGCAGATAAATAACGCTGCGGATCAGGTTTCGAGCGGTTCCGACCAGGTTTCTGCGGGTGCGCAGGCGCTTTCCGAGGGTGCAACTCAGCAGGCAAGTTCGATTCAGGAACTCGCGGCAACGATCAACGAAATTTCGTCGCAAATCAGCCGCACTTCGGATAACTGCGAGGTCGCGCAGCAGACAACGAATTCTTCGGCCGAGGCTACGCAGTCGGTAATGAACCAGATGCAGCGCCTTATCGAAGCAATGGAAAAAATCGACCGTTCTTCCGACGAGATCGGAAAGATCATAAAGACTATCGAGGATATTGCGTTCCAGACAAACATTCTCGCGCTCAATGCGGCTGTTGAAGCGGCAAGAGCAGGCGAAGCGGGCAAGGGCTTTGCGGTTGTTGCGGACGAGGTAAGAAACCTCGCAAGCAAGTCCGCAGAGGCGGCAAGCAACACGACCGCACTCATTCAGGAATCTATTGCTGCCGTACAGAACGGAAACAAGATAGTTCAGGAAACCGCCCAGCAGATGAACGTTGTTGCGGAAGGCTCGCTCAAGGTCAACGAGC